>CAWBIG010000215.1:0-55155 GCA_963788435.1 uncultured Acidobacteriota bacterium
ACTGGCGCACACATGGAATATGCACAGGCAAACAGTTCGCAATTCGCAACGTTCTTGCGCGTCGAATCTTTAGCGCCCACAGTCCAACGACCATCCGGTGGGCGCGAGACGTGGCAACCGAGTTCCAAGCGCGACTTACGCTTGCTCACGTCGACACCCGGAGTTGAGATCTACGGGCCGGGCGGCTACCACGTCCTCTATGACATGAAACAAAGAGCTCGTCGGTTCTGCAACGAAACAGATCGCTAAATCGAACAAGAAGTAGGCACCGAAGCGGAAGTATTCATGGGTAGCGGGGACGCCGACGTGATAGGGAGGCTGCGAAAGAATCGCGTGCGGACGTGTCGGTCGTGGGATCACGTTCCATCGGCGGTCGATTCGGAGCTATGCGTACGGAATCATCCGTGAGTCACCCATTCCCGTCTTAAGCGTGTAGATTCGCGAATCGAGTGCAGTGGCCCGGCTATGAAGGCCAGGGTTCGGGGCCGATCCGCGTGTTCAGGAACACAGAAGGGACAGTCCAGTGTGCAAGCGCGGTCTTTTCACTCCCGGTCTCCAGCCATCCACGCGCACGGATCTGTAGGCTACCGGCGATCGAATAACGTCGTATCAGTCGCTCTCACCTCGGACATAGACCTCAATCGCTTCTCGCTTCCAGTTCTCCAATCGCACAGATCTGCCTCCCGGATAACGGTGGCGCTGCGAATTGACCAGCACAGTTCAGTTTGGTCAGTGAGACGAAAACCGCGGATCAACAGAAGTCCTCCTCAAAGACGTGTTCGAATCCAATCTGTTTGCCATGAGCCTCGGGATGCTGCCTGCTCGCGCGAGTTTTGCGCGGCTCGTATCTTCAGGAGACTTGACGCGTTGTGTCTCGGCCACCTCGATGGCTTTGCGGTACGCCTGCAAAGACTGCTCGCGCTTGCCGCCCCACAGATACGCGCTGCCCAGATTTCCCCACACCTGATAATCGCCCGGCCGGAGCGCGATGGATTTCTGATCCATACTGACGGCCTCATCGTATTTGCCTTGAAGTTCGAACGCCGTTCCCAGCGCCGTGTAGGCATCCGGATCTGGCTCGAGCGACAAAACCTTCTCGAAGTTCTTCCGTGCCTCATCCAATTGCCCCAGCTGCATCCGGGCCAAGCCGAGATCGTAGTAAGCAGCGTTGTTCTGTGAATCGAGTTCCACGGCCTTCTCCCACGCTGCGGCGGCATCTTCCAGTTTCCCGCCATGGAAGTAAATCACGCCCAATCGGACCTGCCATCGCGCGTCATCGGGTGCAAGATCGATCGCTTCCTGCGCCGCGGTGATTGCATCCTGCGTCCGGCCGTCTGCACTATCGATCTCCGCCAGAGCCCCATAGGCCTCGGCACTGTGCGGATCGAGAGCCAGCGCCTTCTGCACCTGCTGGCGTGCCAGCGGGATTTGTCCCTGCGTGGTTGCCATCCTTGCCAGCGTCACGTACGGCGGCGCCAGTGTTGGATCTGTTTCCAGCGCCTTCAACGTCTCCGCTCTCGCCATGTCGAGCAGCTTTGGATCCTTGCTTGTGCGGTATTGCAGGTACCAGGCATTGCCCAGTCCCGACGCTGCCAGCGCAAACGAGGGGTCCTCCTGCAGTACGTGCTGAAAGCCCTGGACGGCCGCAGTGATATTAGTGTCCCTATACGAGCGCTGCAGCAGGTCCTGCGCTTTCTGGTACTCGTCATAAACGTTCGCCGGAGTTCCCTCAGGAATCCCCACAGGTTTCGGGTGCACCCACCGCTGGATGGCTCCCTTCCACACTCCGAATCCAACTGCAATTGCCAGGATCCCCGCTGACACCATCGCCGCCCAAATCCATTTCGTGATGCGTTTCCGTGAGGGAGTCGGGGAGCCGGACACTTCCGCCGGCGCCGAGGCCCCGAGGGACTCCGCCAACGCCGTTGCCAATTGCCCGGCGCTTTCAAACCGCTTTGCCGGATCGACCTCCATTGCCACGCTCACGGTTCGCAGAAACGGCTCCGGCAGGTCAGGCCGCAGGTCGATCAATGCTCTTCGCTCTTTGATCGCGGCCACCGCCTCTGCAAACGGCCGCGAACTCACCTTTACCGGAAACTCGCCTGCCACCAGGTAGAAGAGCAGCACCCCCATGGCGTAGATATCGGTGGCCACGGTGGCCGCACCTCCCCGAAACAGCTCCGGAGCCATGTAATTCGGCGTCCCCGCAACTTGCCCCTGCCGCTGGGATGATGTGCTCAGTCCAAAATCCATCAGCAGAATGCGGCCACCCTCTTCCCGCATCACGTTCTCGGCCTTGATATCCCGATGCAGAATTCCGGCCCGATGCACCGCGCTAAGCGCTCTCGTGATATCCAGGGCAATCAGGGCCGCCTCGCGGCTGCCAAACGGGCCTTGTTGGCGAACCAGCGCCGACAAAGTTCTGCCATTCACAAAATCCGTCCAGAATCCCACCCGTCCATCGTGCCGGTCGATGCCGTGGACGTGCACGATGTTGGCGTGTTGTACAGAGGCCAGGGCGCGTGCCTCACGAAGGAGCGCCCGATACGCCTCGTCCCCGCTCACCGAGCCCGGAAGCAGCAGCTTCACCGCTATCTCCCGTTCCAGGTGAGGATCCCACGCGCGGTACACCTCGCCGAAGCTGCCATGTCCTACACGCGCCAGCAAACGAAAGTCGCCCCATACGTCACACTTCGGCAGCGAATTGCTGGGGCCGTGCTGGCCGTCGTCGATCGGAAGTGTGGGATCGTCGTCCATACTGGGCGCAAACGTGTCTTTTTGCTGCACGCAGGGTTAGGGGGGAGAGAACAAGCCCTGCGATGGGGAAGGTATGCGGAGCCATCGAGGGTACTTGCGCCGCTTCGAACCAGCTCTGCCTGGACACCGATTATAGGTCCGCCGCTCTCTCTGCAGGCGAGAAAGCGCGGTGTCTCTGGCGAATCAGCGACAAGTCGGCAAATTCGTTGTCAACTGCTGATAACAGGCCAAAGCGCTCATTAACCGGCGCGGAGGTCAATTTCGGGAGTTCGGGTCGGATCGTGGCCAATCTACTTCCCTTTACGCGGTCACTCTCCCGCAATCTGCAAAAGAGGAGTCC
Source organism: uncultured Acidobacteriota bacterium (assembly GCA_963788435.1). GTDB lineage: Bacteria > Acidobacteriota > Terriglobia > Terriglobales > Acidobacteriaceae > Telmatobacter. The sequence goes on from CAWBIG010000215.1 coordinate 3,098, forward strand.
GCCACCTCATTCCTAGCTCAGTGCATCCCTGATCTATCGTTAACTATCGAGCGATGAAACACCTGACTCCATCTCCACCGACACCCCACGTGCCTAGGCCGTGTTCGCCGCGCCACGCCAAGTGGTAGTGCGCGTCGACGGGGTCGAACACAAGAACTTAGCTCTCGTCTTCAGCCATCGTGACGCACATTCGCTTCACGCCCACGCCGGTACGACCGCTATTCGATCTGTGGCTTTTCGTGGAAGAAGCTCTTCGCTGGCTGTCGGAGGCACAATCCGGTGGCGCGACGGTCATGGTGCGACTTTTGCCCGCTGCCAGCGACTTGGGACAGAGAAACTCTATTTGATATTTCCACCGGATATATCATTTCCCAACAAATCTTGATGAAAACAACACTTGACCCAGGAATTTTGTTCATGCTACTTTCACCTAACATTGAAGCCGCAGAGGACCGATTTTGGCTTGCTGAGTTTTCGTTTGGTCTTTTCGTAACGATGGGATCATTCGGTTATTCGTGCCGGAACACGACGCGCATTTCCCGCGCGAGCTGAAATTCGTGTTTCGGGTCGTCGATCATAGCATCGGCTTCATTCTCCGGCGGTGGGTACGGCCGGCGGGAAAAGCAGTAGAGAAACAGGTCCAAAACCCATTCGGTAACAGTGCGATAGCGCAGTTTTGCGCAATCGCGGGGCTGTTTTTTCTCTCGTCGTAGTGGCTTGGGCTTCGGGCTCAAAGCGCAAGCGGTTCGGGAGGGTCTCCCGGGGCGTTTGCGGATTCGACGCAGTGTCTGAGATTTTACACGGGGCCTCAAAACCTCGTTAGCACGACTCAGTTGAGGAGGCAATCACATGCAGCAGAAGCGATGGAGTTGGTTGGCGGTACTGTGCCTGACTGTCCTGGTTTTGTTCAGGGGAACGCAAATGCAGGCCCAGGCCACCAACACCGGAACTGTGGTAGGCACGGTCACGGACCAGACAGGCGCGGTCATTCCACAGGCCAATATCACGCTCACCGATCCAACCACCAACCTGACGCATGCAACCAAAAGCAACGCCACCGGACAGTACGTTCTTACTGACGTTCCGCCGGGCAAATACGACATTACCATCGGGGCAGCGGGCTTCGAGCTCGCCAAAGTCCATAACCAGTCGGTAAGTGTAGGTACGCAGACTACTGTCAACGTGAAGCTGCGCGTGGGCAGCCAGACACAGACAGTTGAAGTATCCGTGACCGGAACGGAGCTGCAGACGCTGAATTCCACCGTAGGCAGTACGGTTCCGGAAGAGGCGATAGAACAATTGCCCAGCCTGCTGCATGATGCCGGCACGTTTACAGAGTTACAGCCCGGCGTGAGCCCTGACGGCAGCGTCGCCGGAGCCGTTGTGGACCAGAGCACGTTCATGCTGGACGGCGGCAACAATACCAATGACATGGACGGCTCAATGAGCGTCTACACGGGGTCATTTGCGGGAGACCCCACGGGCGGCTCAGGCGGCCAGAGCTCCTACGGAGACTTGGCGCCGGGGCCGACGGGCGTGATGCCGACACCATCAGACTCCGTGGAAGAGTTTAAGGTGAACACGGCCAACCAAACCGCAGACTTCAATAACTCAGCCGGAGCGCAGGTCGAAGTCGTGACCCGCCGCGGCAAAGACCAGGTTCACGGCACCGCGTACGAGTATTACCTGGACAACAACTTCAATGCTAATTCGTGGTCGAACGATCTCTCCGCGACGCCTATCCCCAGCTACCACTACAGCAAGTTCGGCGCCAGCGCCGGCGGCCCATTGACGCCCAAGGCCTGGGGCAACCGGACCTACATCTTCGGCTTGTATCAGGGCTGGCGCTTCCCACAGTCGACAACCTTCTCGAAGGCGGTTCCATCGCCCAGCCTGCTAGCGGGCATCATTACCGATCCCAGCACCGGCGACACCTACAACATGAAGGCGATTGACCCCCGCGGAATCGGCATCAACCCAACGGTTCTGGCGATGTGGCAGAAATACGAGCCGGCGGGCACAGCGTCAAGCTGCCCGGATCTGCTTGGCAAGTACTGCGACACGGTGAACACGGTCGAATTCAAGGCCAACATGCAGATCCCGGAGAGCGACAACTTCCTGGTGGGACGCATCGATCATTCCTTCGGCGACAAATTTCAGTGGATGGCCAGCTACCGCTTCTACAAACTGACCAAAGCGTCTGAGAGCCAGGTGGATACAGGGGGCTTCTTCTCGGGCGACAAGCTGGGTGTTCCGGCCGCCGTTGGCAACCGCCCGCAGCAACCGTGGTACTTCGTCACCGGCCTCACCACTCAGATCACGCAGAGGCTGTCCAACGATTTCCATTACAGCTTCCTGCGCAACTACTGGTCCTGGTCGGACGATGGCGCGCCGCCGCAAGAGACCGGATTGGGCGCCGCGCTGGAACCGATGGGCGAAAGCGCGGGCACCAACGCGCTGACCCCTTTCAATGTGAACACGCAATCCATCCGCACACGCTTCTGGGATGGTCACGACACGTTCATCAGCGACGACTTGACCTACCTGCGCGGCAAACATCTGCTGCAGTTCGGCGGCCAATACCAGCGCAACTGGGATTACCACCAGCGCACGGATAATGGCGGCGGTATCAACAACACGCCCGTGTACCAGTTGGGCGACAGCAGCGGCGCGGGCCTGATTGATCTCTCCGGCCTAACCGGCGGCTTCCCCTCGTCTTCCACCTCAGTATCCCGGGTAGCGGCGGCGGCCTACGGCATGGTCAGCGACTCGCAGGTCGCTTACACGCGCAGCGGAAACAACCTTGCTCTGAATGCTCCCCTGTCCCCGGCGTTCGACCAGAGCACCATTGACTACGAGAACGTCTACTTCGGCGATTCGTGGAAGATCCGCCCATCCTTCACCCTGAGTTACGGACTGGGCTGGACCCTGGAACTCCCACCGACAGAAGCCACGGGGAAACAGGACGTCCTCGTCGATGATTCCGACACTCCGATCGACACGGTTTCGTACCTGCACCGGAGGATGGTCGCTGCCGAGCAGGGCTCGGTCTACAATCCAGAGCTCGGTTTCGCCCTGGTGGGCAACGTGGGCAATGGCCAGAAGTACCCCTATGATCCGTTCTACGGATCGTTCAGCCCGCGCGCAGCCGCGGCGTGGAATCCGCACTTTGATGGGAACAGCATCTTGGGAAAGATCTTCGGCAATGAGAGCACGGTCATCCGCGGCGGCTACGGCAGGCAGTACGGGCGGTTGAACGGCGTGGACCAGGTGCTTGTCCCGCTGCTGGGCGTGGGCCTGATCCAGGCCGTGCAATGCCGCCAGGTTTTGAACACCAGCTCTTCCTGCGGCAGCGTCAATCCGACAGCCAGTACGGCCTTCCGCATCGGCGTGGACGGCGATACGGCGCCACTTCCGGTCGCGGCTCCGACACTTCCGCAACCCGCGTTCACTGGCTACAATCTCATCGCCGGTTCGGCGGCCGAAGCGCTCGACCCGCACTTCCGCCCCAACGTAATCGACTCGTTCGATCTCACGGTGCAGCGTCAGGTGAGCCGGAGCACCTTGGTGGAGTTCGGCTACATCGGACGCATCATCAAACACGAATACCAGCCCATCAACCTCAACGCGGTCCCGTACATGACCGTGTCGGGTAGCCAGAACTTCGCAAAAGCCTACGCGGGATTGGAGACGGCACTCGGTTGCGCAACCTCCGCCGGAGGCTGCGGTGCGGGCGTGCCGGCCTCCAAGACGTCGGGCGGAACTCCCAACGCGGCCTACGCCACCTTCATCAACAACACCGCTACCTCAAACAAGCAAGCCTTCTTCGAGTCTGCGATGCTTCCCGGCTACTGCAAAGGCTCGTTCTCCAACAACGATCCCACTCCATACGCCAACTGCACCGCCGCCGTTCTGGACCACGAACTCGGCAATCTGGAGGCCCAGGCCGTGTGGAGCATGTGGTCGGATTTGGACGCGGGCAACATGAAATTCCCGCGCACCATGATGAATACTGCAATTCCGGGGCAAGCCCTGGGCGGTAGCGGCCAGGCCAGCAGCGGCATTGCCGAGAACGCCAGCATCGGATACGGGAATTACAACGCCGGATTCCTCAGCCTCAAAACCAGCAACTACCATGGCCTGATGCTCCAGGAAAACCTCACCTATTCCAAGGCCCTGGGCACGGGCGCGGTGGTGCAGGCTTCCAGCGAATACACCGCCAACGACCCGTTCGACCTGAAGAAGATGTACGGCGTCCAGGCCTTCAACCGCAAGTACGTCTTCAACACCTACGCCGTGTGGAAGGAACCGTGGTTCTCCAATCAGGCCGGTCCTGCCGGACGCTTGCTAGGCGGCTGGTCGCTGGCGCCCATCTTCACGGCCGGCAGCGGCGAACCCGAGTTCTGCCAAACGCAGACCGATGCGCAGTCCTTCGGGTCGGGAGACGGCAACGACTACTTCGACAACGAGAATTGCGTGTTCACCAGCAAGAGCGGTACCGGCGGGGCTTCCTCTCACTACGGCGTAGCCGGCGGAACGGATCCCAACGGCATCAGCGTGGGCACGTCTGTGGCTTCCAGCGCATCCGGAACACCGGTCCCTATCAACATGTTCAAGGATCCGGTGTCGGTGTGGAATCACGTACGGCCGGCCATCCTGGGCATTGACGAGAAGGACTCTGGACTGGGGCCAATCACCGGTATGCCCTACTGGAACCTGGACATGAGCTTGACCAAGAACTTCAGGATCGCGGAGCGGGCCAGCTTCGAGTTCACGTTTATCTCCACCAACGTGCTCAACCACACGGTTATGGCGGATCCCCTGCTGGCCCTCTATGCGCCGAGTGCGTGGGGCACCATTACAGGCAACGTCAATACCCCGCGCCAAATGGAGTTCGGTCTTCGCCTGCAGTACTAGGCAACCATCAACCCAACCATGGGCCGGAGGAGCCAGCTCCCGGCCCATTTTCCCTTCTGGACGACGCGCCTCCGGTCGAACTCGGCAGGACACCGCGTGCTGTCTTCGTGACGGCTACAGTCAACCACCCGCTCAGCGCCCCAATCGCCATTCCTACAATCGCGTGTCCGAGCAAGAATATAAGCATAATGACTGGCGAATCCGGAAACATGTGACGATTCTATCCTTGTTGCGGTCGTGTGGTGGGCTACTCTTCCCCTACCCCGATTTGCACCGGAATTGGGTCATTGACGAATGCGCGGTAATACAAAAACAGCCTGCCAAATGCCGGACAGGCTCGATGATCGTGGGTTTGGTTGTCTTCTATGCGGCAACTTCGCTGCAGGCCGTACACACACGATTCCTTCCTGCCTTTTTTGCCGCATAGAGGGCACGGTCGGCGGCATCTGCCAGAGCTTTGCGGGTGCAGTACTTGTCTTGAGTTGCCGTAGCCACGCCTACGCTCACCGTCAAGAACGGGGCAATCGCCGAAGCCGGATGCGGCAGCTTGAGATTCGCGATTGCCAGGCGAAACGACTCCGCCACTCGTGCGGCGCCGGCGGCATCTGTTTCCGGCATTACAACGCCGAATTCCTCACCTCCGCAGCGCGCGACGACGTCGATCTGGCGTCTTGCATTCTTCATTAACTCTGCTCCCAGCATGACCAGGTACTCATCGCCTCGCAGGTGCCCCTGGGAGTCATTAAGTGCTTTGAAATAGTCGATATCAATGCTGATCAGAGACAGGTTAGCTCCAGTTCTGGAAAGGCGAGCGCACTCCACCTCAAGTGTATGGTCAAATACTCGCCGATTTACCAAACCGGTGAGGGGATCCGTGAAGGAGAGGCGGGATAACTCCTCATTGGCACGCAGCAGATCGGCAGTTTTCTCTTCAACCAGGCGCGTCAGCCCACGCTCTCTTTTTTGAGCACCCAGAAAGCGCAGTCGAAGTACCCCCGCCGTCGCCGAAATTGGAAGCAATATGCAAAAGCTCTCAAACCACCATGTCAAATACCAGGGAGGCAAAATCCTGAATCCAAATTCCGCCTTGTTTCCGCTCCACGCCCCGCCGCTTTCTCGCGCATCAACTTCCAGGCGGTACGCACCCGGCGCCAGATTTGCAAACTGCAACTCGCGCTGCGACGTCTCTGTCCACATTGAAGTCGCGCCGCTCAACCTGTAGCGGAAGATCACTCCGTTTTCACGCATTGCATTCAGCACGGAAAATCGTACGAAGAACGAGTTGTTTTGGACGCCAAATGATGGACTGCTAAGCCCGGAAACATCCTTCTGTCCGATTTCAAGCCGGGTGAACACAACCGTGAGTGAAACATTGGGAGCAGCCCGGGGCAGAGCGTTGAACCGCGACAGTCCGCCGCTGGTTCCAATCCAAATTGTGCCATCCGGCGCCTCGGCGAATGAGTTCAGGTTGCAGTCATCCCCTGCCAGGCCATCGTTCGTGTCGTAATGGCTCCAGCGGACGCCGTTCCACATGTCGACGCCCCGCTCGGTCCCCGCCCACAATTGCCCCTTGGAGTCGAAGTCAAGGAAGTAAACGAGTCCGTCGCTGCCGCTTCTTTGGACGCCTTTTTCAATTGCGACGCCTCCCGCCTTCGCGTGAACACGATCAATGCCGCCTCCAAACCGGTAGCCGATCCAAACCGCGCCGTTCGGTCCTGCACCCAGAGAGAGCACTTCCTTGTTGCTTAAGCCATCGGCCGGGGTTAGGGTTTTCCATCGGTCATCTGCCCACTCAAACAACCCACTCGCGCCACCCGCCCATATTATTCCGTCTGAATCCTCGGTAATCGCCCACATGCGCGATGCCGGCAGCTCCTTGATCCGGGAGAACCTCCGATATGGAGCCTGAGCCATAAACAGGCCCGCCTCCGTGCCTGCCCAGAGCCTTTGTCTGCGATCGAAACGCAAGACGTAGGCCGCCTTGCCCGTAAGTCCCTGGCGTTCGCCATACCAGGTAATCTTGTGGGTTCGAGAATCGATGCGGGCAGCGCCGCGGGTTTCAGTGCCAATCCAGACGTCCCCATTCGGCCCATCACGCAGACTATGCACAGCCAGACCGTCCAACCCAGCGAGACTCTTGAACGACATGCCGATTTGTTTTCGCTCTCCACGAAATAGCCCTGCTTCCGTTGCCAACAGGATCGACCCATCGTTGCGCGGAAGAATTTCGTAGACGATCTCGCTTGCGAGCCCACTCTCTGTCGAGTAAGACTCCCATTCCCGATAGCCGCGCCACTGCGCCAGTCCGCGGCCCGCCAATCCAATCCAGAGATTTCGTTGCCGATCCTCCATGGCTGCGTAGACGGTCCCTCGCAGCCCGACGGTGCGATCGATATGTTGCCATCCATTCTGGTCTCCTATGAGCAACCCCACCGAAGACGGAAGCAGAATCCGACCAGCGCCATCGCTGGCGGGTACACCGTCGAGGTGCTCGGGAGAAACAGGCAAATCAGGTTTCTGGAAGTTACTATGGCCGGCGAGCCTTACAAAGACCCCGTCATTGCGCAGACGCACCCAAAGGTTCCCGGTCCGATCTTTCTGGATCACGAGCACAGGCCGGCCCGGAAGCCCGGAACTTCGTCCCAAGACCCGGGTGCCCTGTGGACCGATAGCGCAGAGTTCGGTTCCGCAACCGTACCAAAGGACGTCCTTCTCTATCAGAATTCCGTAGGCCTCCGGACCAGACGTTCCCTGGGCTTGAGCAAACATGTGCATGCCAAACTGACTCTGCTCCGACTGGTAATAAAGTTCGACAAGGCCGCTGTCGGTGCCCAGAAAGGTGTGGCCTTTGCCATCCGCCTGAATGCCCTGAGCCCAGTTGATTGTCTTGAAGGGGGCTGTGATTTTCTTAAAGCGGTTGCCCGCCAGACGGTAGAGACCAAAGTCTCCACCCGCGAGAAGGGAGCCGTCAGGGGCCTCGCCAAACGCTGAGCCCGAATTTGAAGGCATCCCCTCTGCCGCACCGAATGCCTCAAAGCGATCCCCGTCGTAACGGAAGATGCCGTTTTCCGTGCTGACCCAGATGAAACCAACGCGGTCCTGGTAGATTCTCCGGATGGTGAGGTTGGTGAGGCCTTCAGCAACTCCGATGTTCCGGAAACTGTATTCCTGGGCGCAGAGCGATTCACCGGCCATCGTCGCCAGGAAAAACGCGAGCGCGATAGATTTCCGAATCACTGAGAACAACTATCGGCACATTCACTGGAGTGAATAGCTGCCTTGGGAAGCGGCAATCGGTCAATAACCAACAATTGTGCAACGCAGCCATTTCAAGACTCGGATTCAAGATCACCCGGCCCACCAATGCCCCTCCGGTTCCGAATAGATCAAGGCCGATCTGGACGTTGCCATGTGCGTATCCGATTTTGATCTTGACGAACGCCGATCCAGCCGCGATGTTTACCGCTGGATCGTATTGCTGAGAATAGAGCTGTCCGCAACTCATGCCGCCGTAGTCCCCGGGTGAAGCATGATTCGCAACAACGTCCTTTGCATCGTGGACATAGTAAACGACCTATTGATGAAGCGAAGAATCAAATTCATCGTCGCGAGCGAATAGTGGCCAATTGGGAAGCAGACGTGAGCTGGATCACGCTACTTCCCATTTCGAGGGCTGAGATGCGCGCTGTACCGTATCTGTGATTTACGATGCCTCATGCGTTTTTTCCACTTGGCGCTGGTGTTTAGCCTTTGCGCGTCGTTTTGTCTCGCTCAGGCAGCAACCGATGGCGCGACATTCCTGAAGCAAGCCCGGGCGAAATACGACGCTCCCTTTGGGAGGAATCTCCAATCCTTCAGCTGCGCTGTAGAGTTCAATTGGAAGCAGCACTTTACCGAGGCCGTACGCGTCGGCGACGAAGGCACGGACGAGGAGATCGCCAAACTCATTCAGCCGATTCGCACTCGCGTCACGGTCAGCCGCCAGAACGCTGCAGTGTCTTCTGGGATGACCGACGAGGAAGAAAGGCGGCTTCCGCATGGTGGCATGGCTGAAGGTCTCCTCGAACACGCTGTCCGATTCAGCTTGAATAGCTGGTTAGTTGCCAGTAATAACGCATTGCTTCCGACGGAAGGCACGCCCGTTCACGTCGAATCGTCCGCGTCAGGTTACAAGCTTGAATTCAAGATCCAAACCTTCGATGTTGAGATGTCGCTCACGCGCGACATGAGTCTCCAGAGCGAAGGGGAAAAGGGATCTGCCTCTGATCGTCAGGAAACAGACTTCCGTTCTGGCCCCGAGGGCTTCCTTTTGGCCTCCTACAGGCTGGGCGAGGATGGAGATTTCAGGCCGGGCAATCGAATCATCCTCACCTACACCTATCAAAACGTTGGCGGTTTTCAATTACCGGAGCAGGTTGCGATCAACCGGGAGAGCCATCACGAAGTCTGGCACTACAGATTAACCAACTGCACCCTGCAAGCGACTAAGTGATTCGGTATTTTGTCGGAGACAGTTTGTTCTTGGCGTTTCAATTGGCGAATCAGACCGACGCGCTCATCGAATATCTCCAAGCTTCGGGCCGGGGCGTTTCTGCCGTTGTGAGCGGTTGGTGGGCCACTCGGACCTTTCTCAATTCTTCGCCCTAGAGGTCCGTCCTTGGCTGCCGCATGGCTACTTCCGCACCGCGGTTTCAACGGTCTTCATCTTCTGTGCGTATCCTGTATCGAGAGGAATCTGAAGGGTGCCTACTTTGCCTGTGCCCCAGTCGTAGACGCCGGTCACCAGAGTCGCGTCCTGATTGGACGGCAGGTCGATTTCAAAATGGGCCGGAACGCCTGAGCGCATCACCGCGTCGTAGACCTCGGGCGAGAGGTCCATCATCTGCGTGCCGCCTTCCCAGTTCAGCGGTTTTCCGTCGCGGTCATAGGCCTCGAGTTCCACCTGGACTTTGCCGGTGTGCCGCCCGTCGGAGGCCAGAGCCAGCTTTACATCGGTCCGGCGGATCATGAAGTCCACCACGTAGCGTGTCACCGGACCGGTCAGCTTGGTGTTCTTGCCTGCGCGCGGCGCGTTGGCCGGCGGCTGGGGCGCTGCAGGCATCACCCGGAGCCCGTACAAGAGCTGCGTGGCGTTGGGCATGCCCAGCAGCATCTGCTCGCGGAGCGGATCCATGTTTGTTTTCGCTTCGATTTTGGAGATGTCGTCGGCGTTATAGCCGGGACGATAGGCAAGCTTGTATTTTGTGCCTGGGATTTTGATCTTGATCTGGCGGTAGCTGCCGTCCATCTTCTTGTTCGTGGGCGAATAGGCGATGGTGTAGTAGTGGGCTCCGTCGGCGATGGCTTCCTGGGTGGCGCCGTTGAGGTCGTTGGTGTTGAAGAAGGCCTTGCCGCCGGTGTCTGCTGCGAGCTGCTCCATGGCCATGATCTTGTCCGCGCGGGCGTCGTTCTCATGAATGTAAGGGGCCGTATTTGCATCACCCCCTCCGATATTTGCCGTACCCCCTCCTGTCCCTACATGCGCCCCCGGGGCCACATGCGGTGCGGAGTCCCCGCCTTCATAATCCACCGCGCCTGGCCTGTAGGATTCGCTGTCCGGCGACGCGATATGCTCCGTCATCACGCCTTCCGCGCCGACGGGATAAACGGCGATCCGGGAAACGGTGAGCATGTCCGCGGTCTGGCGAATGGACTTGCCGAATCCGCCCAGGTCGGCAGTGTTGGCGTCGGGCCGCTCGTTCTGGCGCGGAAACACAGTCACGGGAAAGCTGCTGGAAAACCAGATGAGGTTCTTGCGTCCAGGCACTGCGGCAAGATAGCGCGCGAGGATCTGCAGCGCCTGGAGGGTCATGCCGACGCGCTGGCCTGCCTGCACGTTGGCAACCTCGCGCTGAGATGCATCAAGTGCCCCGATTCCCGCTGTCATCCCGCCCGCCATCATGACCATTGTCGCCACGTTGAAGTTATCGTCTTTCTTGTCCCCAATGGATCGCGATTCAAGGGGCTTCGTGATGCTGTCACCGAATTTGGGGTCGTTGACGGCGGCAACCAGGGCCTTGGAATCCGAAGTGAATCCCTGGATCATGCGCAGGCGAGAGCCGAGGGTGAAGACCGCCGTCCGAGTTTCCGGATCCATGCGTTTCAAAAACGCGAGTATCTGACTGTGGACGTAAGACTGATCCTGCCGGTCGGTATTGAGCGCGTCGAGCAGGAGCACGTTCACCGAGTCGTTAGGCGGGGCGGGCGGAACGTTGGTAAACACGCCGGGCGGCATTTTGGGTACGGACGGGAGCGAGCCCGCCGGCAGCAAGTTGGCCGAGTGTTGTTCAAAGAAATCGATCGCCTGCGGCTTGCCGTCCTCGAAGACCTGGAAATCCTGTTTGCCCAAGCCCGTCACCGGCTGGCCGTTGTCGCCAGTGACCACCACGTCTACGATGACGTCGCGGGCCTGGGTAGTAAATACCGGGGTTCCTGGCCGTAGGTCCGGTTCGCGTTTCTGTGCCGGCGTGGAGATGGTGAGCAAGAGCCCAATGGGCGCGAGCAACAGACTGCGGGTAAGGCGCATGGGACCTCCTCAGGCGGTGCTGAGATGATAGACGCGCGCTGAGAAGGTCCGCAATCGACGACACAGCCACTTCGCTCAGCGCGACCTGTTGTTATCGCCCAAGGTCGAAACCAGAATAGTGCTCACATATCTCGGCCTCTCAGGAAATCTGCGTACTCGAGAAGAAGCACCCATCATTGGTGTGGCGGGCGTGTGGCCAACCCTTCCCCAACCCCGGGAAGACCGAAAATCGGGTCACTTCCCGTTGCGCGGTGATCCAACCGCAATCCTGGAATCAGCCGATTTTCAGCTCAGGCTGGTCGGGTTAAACGTAGCGAAAGGATCGCGATGAGCTTATCTCTGCAAAAGCGCTCATCTTGAACTCAGGGCTCGCAAGTCTCAAAATCGGCCCACGCGACAATGGAAACTCTCTTGGCTTCGCGATGGAACTACGATGAATGGGACACATCTCGCTTCTTCGGAGTGGCTGGAGACGCGCGGAACGGATGAGTGAGCCACCTGCCGGGGAATTCGCCCGGCCCTTTTCACGGTTACCGCACATTGAGGGTGAGGTTGGTAGATTGCGTGAGGGAGCCGGCGGTGGCTGTGACAGTCAGCGCGTAGCTGCCCGGCGGCGGCGGATTGCTGTTGCCGAGGATCGAGAAGTAGTTCGAGCAGCCGCTTAGGCCGGCGGTGGCGATGAGGCCGGCTACGGCCAGGACGGCGACGAGCAGCAATCGATGCACGCGGCGCGCGCGCCCGCCGATGGCCAACAGCGGGAACAGGAGCAATCCGAGCGCGACCGGCCAGCCGCTCGACGAGCCGGGCCGGACAGGCACGGAGTTTGCGGAAACCTGCGACGGGATGTTGATGGTGAGGGTGACGGTTGTGGGACCGGCGCCGGCGGGAACCGTGCGGGGAGTGAAGGTGGAGGTGAAGCCGGCGGGCAGACCCGAGATGGAGAAGGTGACGGAGCTCGATTCCGGTGGGGTGACGGTAAGGGTGTAGGTGACGAAGCCGCCGGGATTTCCGGTGCCGGTGGTGGGATAGCCGGGGGCCGGGCCGATACTCAGGGCCAACACGGTCTCACCCAGCGCAGTGCTGGTGACGCCGGCAAAGTTCGAGTCGCCGGAGTACTGCGCGGTGATGGCGTGCGCGCCCACGGGGAGCGCGGAGGTTGCGTACGTGGCCACGCCCGAAGCAAGTGTGCCGGCGCCGAGCTGGGTGGTTCCATCCCAGAAGGTGACGGTTCCGGTGGGTGTGCCGACCGACGAGGAAACGGTTGCGGTAAAGGTGACGGGCTGCGCCACGGCCGCGGGATTCATTGACGAGGCGAGGGCGATGACAGGCGTGGCCGGGTTGACGGTCAGCATCACCGAATCGGTGGCGGTGGTGTAGTCGATGGTGTCGGTGGGCGTGAAGGTGGCGGAGAGCTTCTGCGAGCCGCCAGCGACGATCGTGCCCGCCGGAGGTGAATAGGAGAACGAGCCAGCGACCGTGGAACTTGCATCCAGTTGCGTTGCGCTCAGCGCCGTTCCATAGGCGATCGCCGCGGGCGCATTCCACGCAATGGACGGCGTGGCTTGCCTGATCTTCAGCGTTCCCGTGGCCGAGCCGATGTAATTCACGTTCTGCACAGTCGCCACCACGGGATAGCTGCCGACGGTCGTCGGCGGATTTGGGCTGCCGTTGTAGGTTATTTTCAGCGTCAGTCCTGGCGGCGTGGTGGTGGCTGTTACCGGCAATGGAGAGCCGGTATAGGTCTGCGTCAGGTCGCTCAGCGTCACCGTGGCGGAGCGGGGTATAGTTACACCCACAGATGCCTGCGTGGAGATGTTCAGCGACGGGCTAAGCCCCAGCCACGCAGTGAAGATGTCGTCCGATGCGGCCGCGGCCAATATCAGGTCAGGGAACGTAGCCGTGCCCGACGACAGCCCCTCGGAGGTCGTGCCCGAGAGCGCGTTGGAACTGTCAGTCATGCTCACCGTGCCTGGGACCGCGCCGGCCAGATTGCCGCTCTCGGTAAGCGTGACCACCGGTGCAGGCGCGATTGCCACGTCAACAATGGCGTTCGCGGGAGGCTGAGTCGTGAAGGCCATGGCGTAGTTGGTTTGCACGGCGCCTGAGTCGACACAGGGCGTCGAGGACGAATAGCCGGGATAGGTAGTGTTCTTGATCGGGTAGCCGCGCTGGTCGGTGGTAACGCCCGCGGGGATGTTTGCAGCGAGGCCTCCGCAGATTGCGGTGCTGCCTGGCAGGGGCAGCATGGTCGGGGTTGATCCGCCGTAATTGCCGATGGGCGCCAGGTTGACCTGCGTCCCGTCCTGATCGAAGATGTCGCCGGTGCCGGGGTAGTAGTAGGGGCTATCGGGGTAGGTCCCACCGCCAACGCCTCCATCGCGAAAAGTGTCCTGGGTCATGATGCTGTTGTTCACCACCACCACGCCGTCGACGGTGTAGTAGATTGCGGGACCGTTCCACTGACAGGGGGAGTACATAGGGCGTTGGGGTGCTTGGCACAGGGTCTGATTCTGGGAGAAGGTACTGCCTGTCACCGTTAGCGTGCCGTCATCGTAGATGCCGCCGCCGGCACCGAGAGCGTTTTCGCCGTTGCCCGCGAAATTGCCGTAGAAGGTGCTGCCCATAACGGTCATTGTGCCGTCGTTGGAGATGCCGCCACCGAATTCCTGGCTCACATTCTCTGAGATGCTGCTGTCCACCACCGTCATAGTGCCGTCGCTGTAGATGGCGCCGCCGCTGTTAGCGGCGTTATTAAGGTTGAAGCTGCTGGCGGTCACCCTCAGCGTGCCGGCGTTGTTAATGCCGCCGCCATTCGCAGAATTGCCGTCAATAATGTTCAGATTGGCGATGACCGCGCCGGTTACGCCGGAAGCCACGGTAAAGACTGTCGTCGCGTTGTTGCCGCTCACCGTGACCAGGTTGGTGAGCGTGGCGCTGCTGCCGGGAAGGCCGGTAATGGTGGCGCCAGACGGGATGTTCAGGGTGCCGTTGCTGAGCGTGATGGTATTTGCCGCAGTCGAATTCGATGCCAGGAAAACCGTTGGGGCGAAAGTAATGTTGCTTCCTGTAACTGCGTTTGCCGCGGCAAGCGCGTCGCGCAGGGTGCAGATCCCCTCAGGCGAACCGGTGCAGTTTGAGGCCGTTCCCGCCGCATCGTCTGCGGTGGTGTTGACCACCACAGAAAACTTCACGCTCTCGGTGTACTGGTAGTCCTCTCTCTGCCACGCTCCGTTGATATCAGCGAACCCAGTCGGACGTAAACCGTGACGCCATTGTCAGGAAGCGTGGGTACGTGTACGAAGTGGTGCCGATGACCCGGTGTTGAGGATGTTGGAGGACCCAACGCCGTTAGTGCCGATCAAGAGCTCGTAGCTGGTAACGTCAACGCCAGTTGACCACTGGAACTGAATGTTGCTGGTGCCGAGGACGGTTGCTGTGCCGGGCGTGGGGGACAGCATGATCGCGGGGGCAGGGCCGGTGGCAGTGACTCCCACAGACGCCTGCGCGGAGATGTTCAACATCGGGTTAAGCCCCAGCCAGGCGGTGAAGATGTCGTCTGTTGCGTCCGCCGCCAATATCAGGTCAGGGAATGTAGTCGCGCCCGACGACAGCCCCTCAGAGGTCGTGCCTGACAGCGCGTTGGAACTGTCCGTCATCCTCACCGTGCCCGTGGCCCTGCTGGCCGGATTGCCGCTCTCAGTCAGCGTCACCACCGGTGCGGGAGCAATTGCCTCGTTGACAGTCGCGTTCGCGGGAGGCTGGGTGGTGAAGGCCAGGGCGTAGTTGGTTTGCACGGCGCCTGAATCGACGCAGGGCGTCGAGGACGAATAGCCGGGATAGGTTGTGTTCTCAATCGGGTAGCCGCGCTGGTCGGTGGTAACGCCCGCAGGGATGTTTGCAGCGATACCTCCGCAGATTGCGGCGCTGCCTGGCTCGGGCAGCATGGTCTGGGTCGGTCCGCCGTAGTTGCCAAGCGGTGAGAGGTTCGGGTTCACGACTGAGCGCTCGCGGATGTGTTTATCAGGTTGCCGCCGAGATCGTTCAGAGTGCTGCTCAGTCAATTGAATATCTGGGTAGGAGCCTCCTGAGCCTACAGTGTTGCCCTCAACGATGCTGTTGGCGATATTGAGCGTTGAGTCAAAGACACCAATGCCGCCGCCTGTCCCGTTTGTCCCCACGAAGTTACCCGAGACAGTGCTGTTTTCAATCTGAAGGGCGCCGTCATTGCTGGAAATCGCGCCATCAGAATTGCCGCTGAAGGTGCTGCCGGTCACCGTCAGCTCGCCATAGAGCATGTAGATCGCGACGCCAGAATTACCGCTGAATGTGCTGTTGGCTACCATCACCTTGGGGAACTCGGCGCTGCAGGTGTCGGCGCCGCAGATGGCTAAGATCGCTCCGCCGTCGCCGGAGTTTCCAGTAAAGGTGCTGCTGGAAACAGTAAGCGCACCAGTGGTAAAGAGCGCCCCGCCCTCGTTAGAGGAGTTTCCAGCAAAGATGCTGCTGGTGACGGTAAGCACACCTGAGTTAGTGTTATAAATTGCTCCTCCGCCGCTACCGTACCCAGGAGTGGCGGGGTTGAATGCGGAGTTGCCGCTGAAGGTGCTGCCGGTCACCGTCAGCTCGCCGGAGTTGCTGATGCCGCCGCCATAAGCGTATTGCGCCTGAGAATTACCACCGTCAGTAATGTTCAGATTTCCGATCACCGCGCCGGTTACGCCGGAAGCCACGGTAAAGACGGTCGTCGCGTTGTTGCCGCTCACCGTCACCAGGTTGGTGAGCGGGGCGCCGCTGCCGCTGGTAAGGCCGGTAATGGTGGTGCCAGACGGGATGTTCAGCGTGCCGTTCGCGAGCGTGATGGTATTTGCCGCAGCCGAATTCGTGTCCAGGAATACTGTTGGGGCGAAGGTAATATTGCTTTCTGTAACTGCGTTTGCCGCGGCAAGCGCGTCACGCAAGGTGCAGATCCCCTCAGGCAAGCTGGTGCAGTTTGCGGCCGTTCCGGTGGCATCGTCCGCGATGGTGTTGACCACATAGTTCGGGACAGCGTCGCTGCCCTGCCCGAACAAGATTGCCGGACTCAAAGCAATGGCAAGACTGAAGATCGAGCGAAGAGTACGGAACTCTGGACGGATGGAAATGGGCAGCGACATAAAACGTGCCTCGTACTTTTGGCATGCAGGGATTTCCTGACCTGCCGGCTGTCAGCAAGTGTCGGATCGGATCGCCAGGTTTGAAAGCAGGGATTTAGATAAGGAGGGAGGAGTCTATATAAAGACTGGCAACTCACAAATTACTTCTTTCACGGAAAACTATTGAGAGTTTCCCCCCCTACAAGGAAGCGCCTATTCAGCCACGTTGTCAATAGGTCTTACGTGCCATCTGTTCGCGCATTCACGCCCAGGAAGGCAGGTGGCCCACCGTCGTCCGGGGGCCGTGCTCCCTCGCTCCCTTGCTCCCGGGTTCTACTGCGTCGGGGAGGAGGTGCGCTGGTCGGTGATGTCTCGGCGGCCTTGGGGGCTGGGCGCATTAGCCGCGGCGACCTTCGCTCAGGATGACGGCGCCGCAGTAGTTCAATGACGCGGGGTTTTTACGATAACCGCAGGTATTTTACAAATTCAATTCCGCATCGCTTTTCAGGCGTCCTGTCTGTCTGCTGTTTTGTCTCAAACCCAGTAAACCTCCTTGTGACCCACACCCTACACCGGCGACAAAACTACTCGGAGGCCTCTGCCGGAGCGTCCGTTGCGCCGGCGACCTAGTTCAAACGACACAGGCTCCCGGATTTAGATTGCGACTGGATTGTGGGCGATCCTTCCCCGACCCGTTCTGCACTGAAGTCGGGTCATTGACGAATGCGCGGTCATCCAACCGCAACTAGGAAATCAGCCCAATCTTCACGATTCTGAGCGCTCGGTGAGCGCATTTGCGGTTTACCGCCATTAAAGAACTTCGGACGAGATGCGCGTTTGAGGACTTATTCGGAAACTGCTGTGCGCGCGATGTGATGCTGAAATGGCTCAACCTGCTCGTGAACAGCTCAAGAGCTCGTCGTCTTGGCATCTTATGTTGACCGTGGCACGTAGTGCCATTAGAGTAGGAGGCGGAGCACCGGGTGCTTGAGGAGAGGTGTCGAAGTGGAACATGGTCGCCGTAGTGAGAGGTCTGTCCGCAAGCCTGACCGTCCAACGATTCAAATGCGCTGGAACATTAGAATTCCTTCGCTACTCCTCGCCTTCGGATTGGGTCTTGCAGGACTTCCAGAAAAAGCCAGCGCTCTGTCTCAAACGGCAGCGGCCGCGTCTGCTTGCGAGGCGCAGTCAGCAGGTGGCCCTCTCTTCATCACCGAGAACTGCAACGATCCGGAGTTGAGCAAGCCCTACGTGGATGAGCGGAAGCCCGGCACCCTGACCGACGAAGCTTCAGAAGTGACGGTCAGTTTCACGTACGTTCATGGCGGCTTTACCGGAACCAAGGCCCGGTTTTCTTTCTATTTCCCAGCAGCAGACAAGTACAAAGACCGCTTCTTCCAGACGACCTATCCAACCATCGGCGCGGAAGATGCCGCTCCCGGCTGTCCTGAGATCGGCACGTCAACGTGCTCCGTGGTGTTCGCGCTGTCGAGCGGTGCTTATGTGGTGTCGACAAACAACGCGGGTGGCGTACCTGCAGGCGGACCGTTGGCGGCATACCGCACCAATGCGGCAGCCGCCAAGTACTCCCGCATCATCGCTCAGGAGATGTACAAGACGAGCACCCGGCCACGTGGCTACATTTACGGGGCCAGCGGAGGCGCGTATCAGGCCGTGGGCTCAATGGAGAACACCAGCGGCGTGTGGGACGGAGCGGTGCCCATGGTGTTCGGCGTGCCGAATGCGATCCCCAACTTTATGGCGTCGCAACTACTCGCGTTGCGGGTGCTGCGTGACAAGTTGCCGCAGATAGCCGATGCCGTGGCGCCGGGAGGAAGTGGAGATCCATTTGCCGGCCTGAGTGCCGAGCAGCGGGACACTCTGAAAGAAGTGACGCGACTTGGATTTCCTCTGAGGGGTTGGTGGCAATATGCCACTCTGAATGGCGGCGGGTTCTGGGCGGTCGAAGGTGCGGTCCGCGCCATCGACCGAACCTATGTGGAGGATTTCTGGAGCAAACCGGGCTATGAGGGGAGCGAGCCATCAGTTCAGGCTGCGCGGGTTCGGCAGGAGACGACGGTGAAGAACCTTGGCGAGGGCAACGAACTCGTGCTTGGCCTGGAGCCGTCCAAGGATTTGCTGAACGGCGACTTAGTCATTAAGGACGGTCCAAATGCCGGCCAATCGGTCGTGATCACTGGAATCGCAGGCAACAAAGTCAAGGTTGTAAGTGCATCGGGAATTACTGCGGGGACCGCGGTCCGCCTGGACAACTCATGGGCTATCGCGTTGCAGTACTACTCGCGCCACCAGGTGCCAGCGACGCACCAGTATGGTTGGGATCAGTATGTAAAGAAGGACGGTGCTCCGCTATATCCGCAGCGCAGCGTGATCATCGGTCCAATGCTGAACGCATCAAGCGCCGGGTCAGTGGCGAGCGGGCGATTCCACGGAAAGATGATCATGGCGGAGTCGGTTTTGGATGTCTCAGCCTACCCGTGGTCAGCGGACTGGTATCGGAAGCAGGCGCAAGCAGCGTTGGGTGACCTGTCCGGCAGCTTTCGGCTTTGGTATATGGACAACGCCGATCATGGCCCCGATATTGCGGGCATCAGCGTCGGTGTGGCCTTCGAGCATTCTGCCCACGTCGCCGACCACATCGTGAGCTATCTCGGAGAGGTACAGCAGGCGCTGCTGGATCTGGACGCATGGGTTGCCAGGGGCATTCCGCCGGCAGAGAGTACCAACTATCGCATCGATTCCGACGACCAGGTGCAACTTGCGCCGGCCGCGGAGTTGCGCGGCGGCATTCAGCCCGTGCTGACGTTAGGCGTGGGCAGAACCGCAGACGCATCCTCCCATCCCACAGCCCAAGTGAAAAATGGAACGGACATTACTTTTTGGGCGAAGGCTCAGACACCGCCTTCTGCCGGCAAGATTGTTAAGGTCGAGTGGGATTTCGAAGGCGATGGCCATTTCACGGCGCAGCCGGTCTCGATTGGTCATGAGTCCGCTTTCAAAGCGGTGCATCGGTTCATTCGTCCGGGAACGTACTTCCCTGTAGTCAGGGTCACAGCCCAGCGCGACGGCGACGCGAACGCGCCTTTCGGCCTGGTTCAGAACCTTGCCTCCATGCGGGTCACCGTAAGGTAATCGAGAGGGTGATGCGCATGAAAGGTAAGAGCGGGATACGGTTTGACAAGCCTGGCATCGACCCGACGGATGGCGAGGACGACTGGCGTGGAATGCTCACCGGCGCGAAGAAAGATCTGAAATCCCAAAAGCGGGAACTGGTAAGGAACGCCATTCTGGATGCCGCGATCGCGCTGTTCGAAAAGAAGGGCTTCGACCAGACGGATGTGGCAGAGATCGCGGCAGCAGCCGGCATCTCCAAGCGTTCCTTCTTCCGCTACTTTGCTACCAAGGATGATCTCCTGGCCCGGAGCGTCTTGGAATACGGTGCAGTTCTGGTTGCGGCTATTCGAAGTGCACCGCGAGAATCCGCCGATCTGGAAGTGATTCACCAGACTCTACTCTCCGGAGTGCGCTACAACGAGCAGCCCGGAGCGCGTGCGCGGCAGCTCATTGCGATTTCCACGAGTCACCCGACTGCGCGGCGAGCCTACCTCTCGAGGAAGCACCTGGTGGAAGACGCCGTCGCCGAAGCCTTCGCCAGCCGTGAGCGGAGTGCCAGACGCAACGATCTCAGGGTGAGATTGCTTGCTGGAATCACGTTGGCTCTGATGAATGCGACGATCGGCGCATGGTTTCTCGGAGAAGATAAAACGCTTGAGGACGCTGCTAAGCACGCTGAGACGGAACTGCAAAAGATTACCATTCTCAACACTGCGCCAGTGAATTCGAAGAAGAAGGAACGTGGTAAGGCGTCGGGCCCCGATAATCAACTCCTTACAACCCGAACATGAACGAAGCCGCTGCGGCGGCGGACGCTTCCGCGTGCGGCTGAACCAGCTTGTGGCTGCCGGGGTAGTTTGGTTCGCAGAGAAGGAGGATTCTCTGTGAACCAACTACGTCAGCTCATGCTTGAGGAGTTGCATCGCCGCAACTTCGCCGCTACCACCATCCGCACCTACCTGCACGGTGTTGAGCACTTCAGCCGGTACTTTCGCCGTCCGCCCGATCAGCTTGGCCCTGAGGACATTCGCAAGTACCAGGCGATGCTGTTCACCAAGTTGAAGTTCAGTCCGAACACCGTCATCCTGCGGCTGGCGTCTCTGCGGTTCTTCTACATTCACGTGTTGAAGCGCAACTGGAGCATCGCGGAGACTCCTTATCCGAAGAAGCTGCGTCACCTTCCCGGGGTGCTCAGTCAGGAAGAGGTTACGCGGCTGATCGACGCCGCGGACACACCCTTTCATCGCATCCTGCTGATGACTATGTATGCCACCGGCGCACGCCGCGCAGAAGCAGCCCGCCTCAAGGTGAGCGACATCGACAGCAAGCGGATGGTGGTTCATATCCGCGAGGGCAAGGGCGGCAAGGACCGCGATGTCATGCTCAGCCCGAAGCTGCTCGAAGAGCTGCGCGCCTACTGGCGCGGCCTCCGGCGCAAGCCCAAGGAGTGGCTGTTTCCGGGCAACCGCTGGCACACATCGAGTCATCCAGTGACCACCAAGGTTCTATGGTCTGCATGTCAGATCGCAGCCGAACGCGCCGGCCTCGACAACAGGCGCATCCATCCCCACACGTTGCGCCACTGCTTCGCCACACACCTTCTTGAAGCCGGTGCCGACCTGCGCACTATTCAGATTCTGCTCGGTCATCGCGATCTCGAGGTCACCACAGTCTACCTGCATCTGTCCCAGCGGCATCTCAGCGCGACCGCCAGCCCGCTCGATGCGCTCACTCTCTCTTCCCACGGAGGACAGCAACACAGTTGAACACCCGGCCTCTCCTGGAGATGGCCGACATTGTTCGCTGTGCGGGACAGACATTTGTGGAACACAGCCGCAGGTGGATCAACTGGCAACACCAGAAGGTGCTGCTGGCCATCGTGCGCTGCCGCACCGCCGCGCTGGGTGGGCATCGCGACCGCTGCACCGGCTGCGGACATACGACCACCATCTCCTACAACTCGTGCAGAAACAGACATTGCCCTCGCTGCCAGGGCAACGCGCGCCGACGCTGGCTCCAGGCGCGCGAACGGGAGCTTCTGCCCACTCACTACGTCCACGCGGTCTTTACTCTCCCGCGCGAACTGGCTCCGCTCGCATTACAGAACAAGCGGCTCATCTACAACCTGCTGTTCCATGCCAGCGCTGAGACCCTGCTTGAAGTCGCTCGTGATCCACGGCATCTCGGTGCCGAGATCGGTTTCTTCAGTGTGCTTCACAGCTGGAACCAGCGACTACAGTTTCATCCGCATATCCACTGCGTACTTTCCGCCGGCGGTCTCGCTCCGGATCATTCCCGCTGGATCTCCGCTCGGCGTTCCTTCTTTCTTCCCATCGGCGTACTCAGCCGCGTCTTTCGCGGCAAGTTCGTCGCCGGACTTCGCAGCGCCTTCCATCGTGGCGAACTGCAGTTTCGCGGCGAGCTTTTGCCGCTAGCTCATCCACGCGCATTCGCTCGCATGGTTGCGGGTTCTGTTCCGCCACGACTGGGTCGTCTATTCCAAGCGGCCCTTTGGCGGGCCGGAACATGTGCTGCGCTATCTCGGCGCCTACACCCATCGCGTCGCCATCTCCAACTCAAGGATGGTTGATCTCTCCGATGGCATCGTCACCTTCCGCTGGCGCGATTCCGCGCACGGCAACAAGAAGAGGATCATGACTCTCACTGTCGACGAGTTCCTGCGCCGCTTCCTGCTCCACCTGTTGCCGCCCGGCTTCGTGCGCATCCGCAACTTCGGATTCCTCGCCAACCGCAACCGCGCTTCTCTCCTGCCGCTATGCTTCCAACTGCTCAGCGGCACAGAGAGGACCACTGCTTCGCCAGCATCACCGTCCACAGATCAGACTCATTCACTCTGGAACTGCCCAGCCTGCGGCGCATCCATGCGCGTCGTCGAACGGCTCTCCGCTGCGCAACTCCTGCTTCGCTCGCCCCCTCAACCAAACCGGTGTGCAGCATGAAGCTCTATCTACATCTCCGGCCCTGGTCCGTGCTTCGGCGCGTTCGCGGATTCCTTGCCTCTTCCGGTCGAAACCCCTTCGATGCCAGCCTCTCCAGCCCCTACATCAGGTCTCGGCAAGCCAACATCCGCCCCCATCCTCCCCTTCAGTCATCGGATGCAGCCCAACTCTGGTTGTGCCTGATCCCTCTGCATCTGTTCAGACCGATTCAAAGTACATAGGCTTCCATGTGGGCGGCTTCCTTCAAGTCGCTGTATCCGAAGCGCCCCTGAAGACTCTCCAACTGCGCACGATTGCGTGGCGGGCGCTCCAGATACAGCACTAAGACTTCTCGGAACCAATCCGCTTAGGCGTGCTCAATTTGCGAGAACAGACCAGCGCTCATTGACCGGCGCGGAAGTCAGTTCCGGGAGGTCGGGTCGGATCGTGGACCAACCGGAAGTGACCCGATAGTGGTGCAACTTCCCAATACGCGGTGATCGTGCGCCATGAGTACGCGAAGCTCGCAAGGGCGGAACGTTCGTAACTGCTTAACCGATGAGGGGAGGCCCCTCGGGACCGGCTTACAGGAGCAGGGTCCAAACCACCTTCGGCGGCTGTGGCTCAAAGCCATGGTCGTGAGCGCGGAAGGAAAAGGCTCGGCTTTGACCGGGTCAGGTATCAGGCAAGAAGAGGACCGTAAGGGAACCACCGTCGAAGTGTCGAAACGCATGAGACGATGTCAAAACCGCGGCGTGATTACTACTGCGGGACAAGCTCTGACGAAACCTGTTTACGAGCGGAGCGGCATCCGGCATGAGAGGTGGCCTGAGCTTGCCATGAGGCGGATAGGCGGAACATGGGAAGTCTTCAAGTGATGCTAAGAGAAAACCTATAAGTGTGATCCACGAAAGGGAAATATCGATGCACTTGAAGATGGCGGATCATCCTGTAGTAGCGTTGAATCGTCTGTAATGGACGGGGAGCGAAGAGGATGACATAGCTCAACGGAGGGCGTGGCCAACTGGGAAACCAGGAGGAGCCCTTTCCTCCGGAGAAGGTTTGCTCTCGCAAGAGGCGAGCCAGGCTATGAAGAGCCGTATGACGCGAGAGTGTCACGTACGGTTCTGTGAGGGCCTCGGGGTGAAATTCCCCGGGGCTACTCGACCACCCGGAACCCAGAATTCCGCCCCCACAGCTCGATAAGTGCCTCGGCGAAGATAAGCGGCCAATAATCTGAACCACGAGAGCGCGGCTTGGAGCAAAAAGTTATATTTTCTTTCAGCTGGATTTTCTTCAGGAGGCGGGGCCCGCTTCCTGCCAGCATCTCGGCGGATCGAAGCGGGAAGCGGGACCCGTGTGAGGTAACGATCCTCTTTGTCCCAGTGTCGGTCCCGCTGCAGCGGCTTGCTGCCTTCTGGGCCGAAGACCCGGACGAGATTATCTTACGCCGATGCCCGATTTGTGAACAGGATTCGATTGTTGGTCATGGTCGACGGCGCAAGCAAGCGCACGACGAGTATCACGACTGTATCGGGATCAGGCTGGTCATCGGCTTCCAATTGTTAGCCTTCGAACCGGACGTCCGCGTCTTCTATCATTTCCTGCTCAGGCGTGATGCTCTCTTGGTCGGATTTGAGGAAGAGGCTGAGAATGACCGCGGCGAATGCGACACCGGCAAGATAGACGATGAAACGCGGCAGATAAGCGCCGACGCGATCGTACAAGTGTCCAATCCAGAGAGGGCCGGTGGCGCCGCCGATGGCATACGCGGTCCACGTAAGGCCGTACAAGACAGAGAAGTGGCGGCGGCCGAAGTAGCGCGCCACTAGGTAGGGGCCTACGTCTGCTTCGCTGCCCAGGCCGACGCCAAGTATGGCCGCGCCCAGGAACGCCATCCATCCCGTGCCCGCAAACGCGAGAATCAAGGTTGCCACGGCTGCGAGGGCCAGAACAAAGGTTTGAATGCGCCGCGGGGAAACGCGGTCGATGGCGAGGCCGATGAACAACCGGCCGATTATGCCCGCGCCGCCACGGACAGACAGAGCGACGGCAGCGCTGGAGGCGCGAACCCCATGCTGCGTCAGGATAGCGGCAAGGTTGGTGACGAGTCCGTTTTCGCTAAATGCGGAGAGTATGGTGATCACCGCCAGAATCCAGAACGCCGCGGTGCGCAACGCGGTGGCTACGCTCATGCCCTGGACCGCGAAATCGACGTGAACTGTCGGCGCTTGTGGACGATTGCGCAGAAGGAGCGCAGTGAGTGGAAGTCCGAGAAGGGCGATGCCGCCAAGCATCAGATAAGCGGTGCGCCAGCCGTGGCTTTGGATCATCCACTGGGTCAGCGGCGGAATCACGATGGATCCCACGCCGCTGCCGGTGAGCAGCAGCGCGAGCGCGAACCCTCTGTGCGTGGTGAACCAAGTGAGAATCGTGCGCGTGTATGCAAATTGCGCGGTGGCGTTTGCAACCAGCCCGATCACAAAAAGAGTGATGTAGAACTGAACGATATGCGGCGTCAACCGGTTGAGCGTGGCCAGTCCGACGGCGAAAACCAGAATCCCGGGGAGGATGATGCAGCGCGGGGGATATCGATCGAGCAGGATCCCGATGAGGGGCGAGACAAGCGCCACCGTAATGGCAGCCAGTGCGAAGGCTCCGCCCATCGCCTCCCGCTTCCAGCCGAACGCCGCATGCAGCGGATCGAGAAACAGGCTGAAGGTATAGGGGACAATGGGAGCAAAACTCACCATCACGCCGGTGAATGCAGCGGCGAGAACGCCCCACCCGGCATAATGGAGTGACTTCTCTTCGTCTGGACGGCAGAGGGTCGTGTTCATTCCTTACCGATCCGTCGCGCCATGGTAGCCAACAATTTTGGCCGCACCGACGGGCGCGTCCAGGGGCACTCGGCGATGTAGATGCCGCACGACGCACCTTCAGCGAAGTAAGGGATGCACTTGTCGAAATCCACGCCGCGCACCATTTGCTTGACAGGCGAGATGGCGCCGGGCGGACACGATTGGGTGCACACCTGGCAGGTTGCGCAGAACTCATCCGCGCCGAAACGCTTCGGAGCGGTGAGAACCAGCGGCATGTCGGTGGTGACTCCGGCCAGACGCAAGCCGGCGCCGAATCGCGGGCTGATGAGGGATCCGTGTTTGTCGAGTTCGCCGAGACCGGCGGCAATTGCCGGTGGAATCAACAGCAACGCCCCGGCTGAGGGTCCTGGATACGGATCGGCATGATAGCCATGCGAACGAATCCAGTTAGCGAGGGCATAGGAGGATCGTGTTCCTCTGGCATACTGGTCGCCGACATCGCAGACTCCTACGCCGTTGGTCTTATCCGAAGGGACTTCGCGGAGGCGTTCGTAGTTATGCGCCAGCGCGAGGATTACGACGCGAGGATGTTCGATGCCGTAGCCCTCGAAGACGTACCACGGCTCCATGGCCGCAATGCCCACCTCGTCGGCCTCATGGGCAAGCGCAAAGCTTCTGACTGTTTCGCTCAGTTCCTGTGCCGTCGCTACGCTGCGTACGGCAGAAACGGGAGCCAGTTTGGGATAAGTGTACGCACCCCGAAATGCCTCCGTCGACCCCGGGCATTTGCGCGAATTCTTGCGCGCAAGAAGTTGCAGATCGCCCCAGGGATGCTGGCCAGGAGGATGCCAGAAAAATGGAGAAGGGCGGCGTTGCGCGGTTTCGCCAACGCCGTTAATGGAATTGCCTGAGACCCGCAGCAGCGCCATGGTCTCGGCCTTTGGTTTCCAGGTCCCGCGCCGGGGACGCCGCGGGTTCACAGAGTCGGACATTTAGATAGCTCGCAGGAAAAGGAAATCTGTGCTATGCAGTGCGCTGCATGGACCTCGGCGTTTTGGGGAGAATGCCGCAGCGCGGATTGTGCCGGTTCCAGCATCGACTGTCAAACTTTCCGGGGTGGGGCATTTCTCTACATGCGTCTGTGGAGAAGGCCAAAGCCATCCTCCGTTTAGCGATAGGCGGAAGGAAGCCCGAAGGCGTTGGCGATCCGGTTGAATGCGGCAAACAAAGCGGCGACGTGAACAGTTGCGGCGACCTGTGTTTCGGTCCATCCAGCTTTCATGGTCGTCTCGATGTCGGTGCGGGTAATGGCCTGCGAGTCCGCATTGACCTTTGTAGCAAATCGCAGGAGACTTTGCTCCTCACTGGTGAGGCTGGGCGAATCCAGCGTGCATGCTTGCAAAGCGCAGAGGAGGTCATCTGATCCGCCCTGGCCGAGAAGTGCGTGTCCATGACTGTCGGCACAGTAGGGGCAACGGTTCTGCGAGGATATCAGCGTTGCGATCATCTCCTTGTGCCTTCGTGTCAGATGGCTGTCCACAAAGAGGAACCCTTCAGCCAGGTCCATCATGCTCCTCAGCAGTGGGGGCTCGGTAGCGAAGCATTTCACAATGCCCGGCACCTCATTTCGGCCGAACTGGGCTCGGAACCGCGCGAATTGGTCCGCGATCTCGCCCCGCGCTTCCGACTCTTCCACGATGTGCAGGTTGGCCGCGCCGCCGGAGCGCAAGGCTGCTCTGGGCGACGCGGGCTGCTCGTATTCCGAATGCCGGTTCACTAAAACTCCAACCGCGTGGCGAACTGGAAGGCACGCGGCCCACCGGAGCCGAAGAATCCGCCCGCGGTGCTGACTGGCGAGTAGAAGTTCGTTTGCACAATCTGCGCGGGCTGGCCGTTCTGCGCCGGCTGATAGGGGCCGATGGAGATGTTGCGGCCAGCGTAGTTGGTATTCGTGGTGCCGCGAATGTTGGTCTGGTTCAGCATGTTGAAACCCTCACCCATCATGCTCAACGTCACGCGATCGCCGAGGGAAACATCCTTGCGGAGGCGCAGATCCAGTGAGCTGAACTGGCTGCCAAGGTTAATGCCTGACGGAACGTTTTGCAGTGTTCCTCCGGCCAGGCATGGGTAGGCGCCGGGACACGGCGGCAGCGCATTCCAGCGGTTGATCACCGCATTGAGCTGGTCGCTGTTTTTGATTTCGCGCGCCAGCGCATTGCGAGGCAGCAGCGGCAAACGCGAGCCAGTTGCGCCGTTGATCGCTGTCCCCGGGAGGAACGTATCCGCGGGGACGCCCGAGCCGTATGTATACAGCGGCGCCAGCGAGAATCGCCACGGCAGTTGCGCTTCGCCGTACGCGGTCAGCCGATGCCGCTCGTCCGTCACCGCATAGCCCTTCTCCAGGCGCAGATTGTCGATGCCTTCCACCAGGTCCACCTGTTCGTCGGCGTTGCTGTTGGTGAGCTGATCATCATCGGAATAATCGAACGTCTTCGATAGCGTGTATCCGACGTTGTAGGTGTAAGCGATCGGCCCCAGCTTTGCTTGCCGGTGCGCCACGCTCACGATCAGGCCGTCGTACCACGATTTGGCCTGCGACTGAATCAGCGTGATGTTATCGGAGATGCCGGTGAGCGGATCGGTGATCGTGCACGGAACATTGTCGCTGGGGCAGGAGATGTACGGCGAGTTTGACGTGGTGTTGCGCAGCAGGTGTCCGATCAGTTGCTGGTTAGCAAATACGTGCAGCCCGTCGGCCGAGAGCAGCCAGTCGCTGCCAAACTCCTGCTGCATGCCCAGCGAGAACTGCTGCATCATGGGGTGATGCGCGTCCGGCCCCATGGCCAGAATTCCCACACCGCCCACCTCGTGCGGGCCGCTGAACGCACTGGCAATGGTTGGCGAACCTGGCGTGAAGGTTGCGTCCGGCGCAAAGCATGCGTCCAGGCTGGGACCTCCAGGGACATACGGCGAGGTGCACTCGGAGCCCGCGTACTGGGTTACGGTCAACGCGCGATCGTTTTGCACCAGTTCCTCCGCGCCTGATTCGAGGATTATGCGGTCGTAGTAAATTCCGTAGCCGCCGCGCAGCACTGTCTTACCCTTACCTAATGGATCGAGCACGAACCCCACGCGCGGACCGAAGTCTTTCTTGTCGGGATTCTTCTTCAGGTTAATGACATTCGCCATCCAGGTGCAGGGTTGGGTGGGCTGTTGGGTGAGGTTTGGGCAGGGATCGTGCGCGCTGGAGTTGCCAGTCAGGTTCGAGTCGTATTCCCACCGCAACCCCGCGTTCAACGTCAGGCGATGGCTCAAACGCCAGTCGTCCTGCGCGTATCCCGCCACGTAACTGTCGAAGACCGTTGGAATCGGCACCGGCGTGACCGGCGCGCTGCTCTTCAGCCCTACTGCGACTGGAATGTCGAGATCGTTGATCTGCCCGTCGCCGTTCAAATCCGCGAAGCCGAAGTCGGAGGTCAGAATCACGGTCCCGCTGCCGAAGACATTGATCTCGCCATTGGCGGTGTAGTGCTGGAACTCGCCGCCCAAGTGCAAGGTGTGCTTGCCCAGCGTCCATCCGAACGAATCGCGCATCTGGAAGCGATTAAGATGCGTGGCCTGGGGCAGATTGAAGTTCTCGCCATCGGCGAGGTCGGGAAAGATCAACTCGTTTGTGAGGTTCAACTGCGGATTGGTGGTTGGCGCATTCTGGCCGAATGGGGGGATGTCGTTGTAAAAGTTGTCGAAGTGCAGGGTGAGATCGTTAACGCGCGTCGGTCCGAGTACGGTGGTCAGCCCCGCCACCACCGAGTTGAATCGGTTCAGTGAGTTTTGGCGCTCCGCTGCCGTAAAGGCAGGCGTGGTCTGCGAGGGCGTGGCCTCGCCTGTGTCGGTGGAGCGGTTGAACGAATAGCGAGCCATGAGGCGGTTGCGTTGGGAAAGCTGCGCATCTGCGCGCGCCGACCACAGAGCATCGCGCAGCGGCGCTGGAGCCGAGGTGTTCAGAATGGTGTTCGTGGTAAAGTCACGCGCGCCGGTCTGTAGAGCGGCGTTCTGATCGCGATATTCGAACGACGAGAACCACCACGCTTTATCCCTGCGGAGCGGGCCGCCGACAGAGGTGCCGAATTGCTCGCGATCGAACGGCGGCGTGGGCAGATCGCGATCGAACGTGGCCGGGAGCGCCTGCAGGTTGCGGTTCCGCTCGTACAAGAATGCCGATCCGTGTAACGTGTTGCTGCCAGATTTGGTCACGATGTTCACAATGCTGTTGCCGGATCGGCCCACCTCCGCCGTAAACCGCCCCGTGGCAATCTGGAATTCGCGGATGGAGTCTTCAGGAAAATTCGACAGCGTGCCGCCCACAACTTCGTCATTGTTGTCCCCGCCGTCCACGGTGATGTTGCCGCCGCGCCCGAATCCGCCCGCCGAACTGACCTCGAGGGTGTTGGTCTTAGTGGGATCGAAGGTCGGCGCCGGCCGGTTGCCAGGCACCAGATACGCCAGTTCCAGAAAGTTTCTTCCGTTCAGCGGAATGCTCTCGATGGTCTTCGACGTGATCGTGCCCTGAATCATGGACTGGGTTACATCCACCGTCGCGGCGGATGCATTCACCTCGATTGTGTTGCCCCTGGCCGCTACGTTGAGCTTCGCGTCGATGGTCCGGTTCTTGCCTGCCTCGATGGCTACGCCCTTGAATTCGCTCGTGCCGAAGCCCGGTGCCTCAACGCAGACCAGGTACGTCCCTGCCGGCAGCGCTGTAAGGCTGTAAAGGCCGCTGCCGTTACTGACGGTGGTACGCGTTTCTCCCTGCGCGAGGTTAGTGGCGCTAATGCGCGCTCCCGCGATCACCGCATCTCTGGGATCGGTCACGATTCCATTGAGCGTGCCGACCGGGACCTGTGCGGGAACGCCGAGGATAACGGCCGTCAGAAATACAACGAGGGTGCAGAGGCGCGTGCAGACGTGCCGTATCATGTGAGGCTCCGTGGGTCAGGTTAGGCAGACTCTGTCCACGTTCAAGGGGAAGAATCGTCCGGCAGGCTGCACCCACGAACATTAGCTGCCTTGTTGCTGCGTTGTCCTGCATCGGTGGATGTATGACGTATTCCAACTTTGGATGGAGGTTTCCACGGCTGGGCAAATCGCCCAAGGGCGCGACTCACCCGCGTTTACAGGATGGCCGGCCGCCCTGGGCAGAGCCCTGACAGCAGACCGGAGCTACAGCATGATCAGCGCGACGATCTCAGATAGCCATGCTCGGCAAGATGCTTGCCCATTTCGGCATACATGCTCTCATCGCGCGGCTGCCATGTGTTCAGCCCGTCGACGTAGCGGTTGTACATGCAGAAGGCCGCGGCGATGAGCACCGTGTCGTGAATCTCCACGTCAGTCGCGCCTAGGCTACGCGCCTTCTCCGCATCTTCTGACGTCACCAGCTTGCCATCCCGCTGCACTTTACCGGCAATCGCAAGCAGCGCTTTTAGCTTCACGGAAATCGGGGCCTTCTGCAGGTCCGTCTTCACCTGCTTGACGACCTCGCTCCCTCCCAGATGGCAGGCTGCGGCAGCCCCATGGCTGGTCTGGCAGAAATAGCAATCATTTTTCGACGAAACGTAGGTGGCGATCAACTCACGTTCGCCGGGTGTGAGACTGTTTGGTTCGTGCAGAAGTACATGCGCCAGCTCGCGCATCGGCTTGGCTGTCTCCGGACGAAACGCGAAACCGCCGCTGATGCCAGGCAGACCTTCAGGAAGTGCGATATGCGCCATGTGGATCCCTCACCGTGCCGCCGGGTCGGCCGGCAGATATGTTTTGCTGATACGTACATAACCGTCGCGAGCCACTATCTTGCCGCGCTCCCGATACATGGCTTCGTCGCGCGGCTGCACGGTTCCCAACCCGTCCACGTAGCGGTTGTACATGCAAAACGCCGCCGCAATCAAAACGGTGTCGTGAATTTCAATGTCAGTCGCGCCTAGGCTACGCGCCTTCTCTGCATCTTCCGACGTCACCAGCTTGCCATCCCGCTGCACTTTGCTGGCGATGATGAGCAGCGCCTTCAACTTCTCCGATATGTCGGCGTAATGGAAATCCGCCTTGACGCGGCACACTAGTTCTTCGTTGCCATCCAGATGCGCCGCTGCAATGGCGCCGTGGATGGACTGACAGTAGTGGCAGTCGTTGAGGTAAGAGACGTACGTTGCGATCAGTTCGCGTTCTCCGGGAGAAAGGCTGCTTGGGCCGCATAGCAGGACTTCCACAAGATCGTTGAGCGGACGGGCAGTTTCCGGGCGAAATGCCATGGCGCCGCGAATTCCAGGCTGGCTTTCAGGCAGGGCTATATGGGGCATGGTGTCGGGAGACCTCCGAGAAATTTCCACAAGCGTACGGGGCGCAGCGTATCTGCGCCTCCACCGAAAGGTGGGTCAATTGAATAGTCGGACACAAGCTTCGAATTTCGGCGATGGATCGGCCGGCCGTGTCGCGATAGGTCAGAGCGGAGGGGGCGGGGGCATCCCTGGCGGAGCACTGGGAAGCCAAAGATAATCCCCTAGAATCGGCCAGTGTGCACGGGTTTTCCGCGGCATGACTGCAAATTGTTCCCAGGTCAAACCGCTTATTGACCGGCGCGGAGGTCAGTTTTGGGAGTTTGGATCGGATCGTGGCCGATTGGGAAGTAGACGTGAGCTGGATCACGTTGGGTCCGAAAACTCATTGGCTATAAATGAATGCATGAAGCCGCGCCACTTCACCGTCTTCTCCTGCTTCATTCCTCTGGTCTTCACTGTTCTCGCCGGGTGTCGGAACGGTACCGACTTGTATGGCGCCCGCACCAAGGTCGGAACAGGATGCCCGCCATCTTCGTCGATGGGACTTCCGGTACCTTCTCGCTCGCGGCTGAGACAGGGAAGGTGGTCGTGGTGAATTTCTGGGCCACATGGTGCGGCCCCTGCCAAATCGAGATGCCTGAACTGGAAAAGCAGGTCTGGCAAAAATACAATTCCTCGCCTGACTTCGCCTTCATCGCCATCGCCCGTGAGCAGGACAAGGAAACGATCCTCGGGTTTCAGAAGACCCATCCGAACTTTACCTTCCCGTTAGCATGGGATCCAAAGCGGGAGGCATACGCGCCCGTCGCTGCAGGCGGAATCCCCCGCACCTATGTCATCGACCGTCACGGATTCATCGTCTATCAGAGTCTCGGCTTCGAGCCGGATGCCGCTGGCGCAGTTGATCGAGCAATCCAGAATGCCCTCGCGCAAAAGTAGCCCAAATGTCGTAGCGGATTTCCGTTCTGCCTGGAACGCGGCCGATTCGGAGATGACCTCATTTTTGGGGTAACTTCCGCATTCGCGGTAGCTCACTCGGAACGATGGGTCGATGGTCCTTTGGTCAAATACTCAGGGTGTGTGCCTTCGCCAGATCACTTGCGAACCACGACCAAACCGGACTTCGTCTACTGAATCAGGAACCGTCAGAAAGTAAGGTTCGTGCCAACCTAGCTGTGGTTTCACAAGGCCAGCCAACGCAAGGTGGTATCGAACGCTTACTGATTTCCCCTGCCTTTTCGTTGTAACGGTTCGGATATCTTGCCCACTGTTCAAAGACTGGATGGTGATCTTTAGCTGAAGAGGATGAGTCCCATTGAGCTCTTCCACCGTAACCCGCGTCATCGCAGATTTCTCTAAAATCTGGTTATAAAAGCTTGCATACGCGTAGTATGCTGCGATGCCAATCGCGGCAACCAATCCAAAAAGGATGCCCAGAAGAAATCGCGAACGCTTCGTCACTGCGCTGGCCATGCCTTTCTGAGGATGAAAACTAGTCTACGCCCGTATTGTGGCCAAACCGGAACTTTGACTTCTCTTCGCCTCTCCAGTTCAAAATCGGAGTTGGGTCCGATGTAGGCTAACGGTCAACCGCTCGGAACCCCCAATCGTGATATCGATTCGAGAAAGTCGAGACATGTCTGGGAGTAAATCCGCGATTGCTCGATCACGCGCGGCCCGTATCAAACTCGAGGGTTTTCAGTAGGGTTCCGGAATGATGCGAAACCTCGCTAGCTGCGAGTGGACGGTCGCATAGGGTTGGAGAGGACGGCCGAGTGCTCCCGTCTTGGGGCCGGCGACGAAGCTATACACGTTCCATGCTGCTGTTACCGTGTAGGTCCCGGGATGATCCGGAAGTAGCCGGACGTCGCTAAGAGTAATTCCGGGAACCAGGACAGGCTTGCCGGGGGGATAGACTGTTTGCCAGCCGTGGCCGGAGCAGAGCCAACCAAATCCATGCTGAGGCACCAGCGCTCCAGTTGAATCGCGCACTTCGATCGTTACGCCCGCATCACAGGGTAATTCTCCGCCCCCAATCTCCTGGGTTGCACGGAAATTCTCGAGATTGATGCGCAACGGCACATCTTCGCCGGTTTTGTAAGTTTCCTTGTCGAGGATCAGGCTGATTGCGACTCCCGCCGCTTCCGGTCCCCAGTTGGGCGTAAGCATCGCCGGATCGATGATTTTCATCTGCAACGCATTTGAGGCAGCTAGCGCGACCTCGCGCGCATTGCTCGGTCCGGTCAGTACGTAGAACCGAACGCTGGTTGATCCTGGGATGCTCAAGGCTCCGAGACCCGGCGCCCGCATCTCGATCTTGATCGTTCGGCCGGCTCCGAAGGGGGACACCTTGCATTTTGGCGAGAAGCCAGATATCTGGTTAAACATGGTACCGCCGCTCTCGTCGCGCGTGCGGATAAAGGTGATCGGACAGGAATGGTCGTCGAGCGCGAGTTGGCCCTTGGGATCGCTTACAACAACCCGGAACGGAAAGGAATCGCCTGCACGAAGAACCGAATCTGGAGCGCTCAAGTCAACTGAGTAGCCGGCATCCGGATCCGAATCCGGCCTGCTTGCGCCGAAGGCGCCGGGAAGGAGCGATCGTTCGTCAACCGCCGAGCAAACCTTGTCCAGCAGGCTCGGTGCCACCACGGTGACGTCGTTCGTATTAAAGCCGTCCGAATCGGTGCACGGCTCATTCCCATCTGAGATGCTCTTCCAGCGGAGCAGAAAATAGCCGCTTTTGCCCGGCGCCAGCGCCAAAGACTGCGCGGGCTCCTCTGTTTCGCTCCTTCCGCAATTCCGACATTCCTTTGCCCAGATGTTATGGCCCTCGTGCCAGTTATCAAACATCGCGCCGATGCCGCCTCCCATCAGACAATCCGTACCTGAGATGTTTCGATAATTGATGGCGACCTCATGCTCGCCAGGCGGGTTTGAAAAAGTGAGCGTTGCATCTAGGGCGGCGGGCAGGCAGGCGGGCGGACCACCCTGAACGGTCTGCCCCATTAATGCTGTTGCAGAGACAAGTATGCCCAGAAGCGCTGTTACGGCGATGAGGAACTTCACGGCTCTAAAGTACCTTTC
This sequence comes from uncultured Acidobacteriota bacterium, assembly GCA_963788435.1. Taxonomy (GTDB): domain Bacteria; phylum Acidobacteriota; class Terriglobia; order Terriglobales; family Acidobacteriaceae; genus Telmatobacter. Next base: position 38,027 of record CAWBIG010000215.1, read on the forward strand.
TAAAAACAGTGCTCATCGGTTCAGACGAGAATACTAGTCCCGGAGTAATCCCGAACACACCAACAAGTTTGGCAGGCGGTAAGCCTCGAAACCAATTCCGTCTCACGGCTACCCCGAGGGCAGTATTTCTCAGTCGAAAACAGTCACGGTCGGATCGTGGGCGATCCTTCCCCAACCCGTTCTGCACTGAAGTTGGGTCATTGACGAATGCGCGGTGACTCTCCCGGAATGGCAAATGGCGCGTGCCTGCATGCCCTTCTCAATCACGTTCTTTGCCGGTAGAACAGGATGGCCAAAACGAATTCATTTGCACGTGCGCCGAAGCACGTCGTACAAACAAATAGCACCTGCATCGTAGTCGTATCCCAGGTCTCAGAATCGAGACCCGGGTCGGCCGCCTGCATGGTTCTCATCAAGCTCACTTCCGCCCGATTCGGATTAGTCGGAAGAGGATGAACGAAATCCCCTGCGTGGCTACAAGCAGCAGACCCAGCGCCAATCCTGACCGCCAGGTGGGCGAGTACACACTGGATCTAGCGGCTCCTCGTGTTCCCAAAGGAGCGGGATTTTGGAATCGTAGATCAGCACATAGCCAGTAGCGGCGTTTAGAAGCAAGCCGACAAGTACCTGGAGTAAAGTTTTCACTGCCGTGCGGATTTCCATCCGCACCCTTTATGCGTGCTAGAGTATGCTGCTCGCGGTCAACGAGACTGTTGAACAATCAGATTCCACAGTCGCTGCATCGATAAGCAAACAAAGGTTCATCTGAGTTTTACCGTCAAATCACAGTAAAACCACCTATCGGCGAGTGTTTTCCTCCGCCACAATCTCGGCAGAAGCTCGACTCCTCGTAGATACGAGTAGGATCCGAGCCAGACCAGACTTCTCTCGAACGTACGACAGATGTCAGATTACAGTACGTTCCTAGTTTCCTAGCTCACAAGCATCGTCGGATTGACACTCAACCTCCTGCTTCACTCCGGAGTATTCATGCCTGCTTTAAAACATGTCCTTGTTGTTGCGGAATTTATAAGAAAGCTGCGCGGAGAATCACAGCCAATTCTCGTGAAAGCCACCGACGGACTACCGTATGTCGTCAAATTCTTCCATGATATACAGGAGCCTGACCTCCTTTTCAATGAAGCGATAGGCAGCGAGCTATACAGAGCATTTGGACTTCCTGTGCCCGAATGGCGACCCATCCTCGTAACCGAATCGTTTCTGGATCACAACAGCGCCTGCTGGTTCCAGACTGAAGCCGGACACATTCGACCGATTGCTGGGCTCTGCTTCGGATCGCGCTTCGTCGGAGGCGCCGGAGAGACCGTTTTGGAGATTCTCCCAGGCAGCTACTTCCATAGGGTATCCAACCGCACGGCTTTTGGCCTCGCATGGCTGGTCGACTTGTGCGCTCTGCATTCGGATCATCGGCAGGCAGTCTTCGTTGAAAGAGAGTTAGCTGCACTGGAAGCAGTTTTCATCGATTTCGGACACATGTTCGGCAACTCCGAGGGGGACCACCATCCGAAGTTGAGAGCAACTCGATATCTCGATGAACGCATCTACGTGCGGCCGGCGACGATATCTGCACTGACAGTTCGGAGCATCGCGATTAATGTTGTCCCAGATCGGCTCTGGCAGCAGCGTGCGACAGTCCCCGACGAATGGAAATGTGAGAATGCCGAGCAGAATTTCGCTGCGTGCCTCAACCGGCTCTCGGACTCTCGATTTGTGGAGAGAGCCTTTGAAGTGATGGTGAATTCCTTTGGGCCATCTGCCCGTGATAAACTTTCGCCTCCGTGAGCTGAATGGCACCCGATTTCGATTGTGTCTCCTGGCTCACAGGCCACGGGAAGGATGCGAAATGCCGTCTGCTTGACGGCGTTGCCTGGGTCGTCGTCGGCATCACCTGGTTCCTCGCTCCGGATTACTCTGACGCTCTGTTTCGCTACCTTCAGCCGGTGTTTCTCGCCGAGCTAGCCGCCATGCTCTGGCTGTTGATCGTGGGTGCGAAAGAACCGCCGCACGTTGCGGCTGCGATTACGTAGCCCCGCTCCGTGCTGTTGCGAGGATTTGGAGTTCCTTCCGGGTTTCCGGTACGACCCGAGATCGGTTTTCGGAGTTCCCATTCCGTCCCGATTCAGCCGAGGAGTTGCAGAACGATCTTGCCGTTTTTATGAGGTGCACCGGCGAGCATCTCGTGTGCGTCGCGTGCTTCTACCAGTGGCAGCACCGAACCGACTCGGGGGGAGATCTTGCGCTTTTCAAACAGGTCCGTAACAGTGCGCAGTCTCTCGCTCGTAACCTCAGCGTAAAAGAACACCGACTGCATCCCTGCTCTTTGCGGTAGTTGTGTGGACACGACGGATACGAGCCGCCCTCCGTCCTTTACTGCACCAGAACAGCGTTGGACTGTGTCGCCACCCACGGTGTCGAGGACGGCGTCGACCGGAGGCAAGGAATCTTCGAAGCCGGCAGCGCTCGAATCAAGGATCGTTTCGACGCCATATGCGCGGAGCAACTCTTGGTCAGAGGAGCGGGCAACCGCAATCACCCGCATTCCAGTGTCGAGAGCCATCTGCACGGCATAGGCGCCCACGTTTCCGCCGGCGCCTGTGATCAGAATCGTATTTCCTCTTTTCGCTTGGGCGTATTCGAAGAGCATCTGCCAGGCGGTGACTGTGACAACCGGCGCCGAAGCTGCCTCGAGGTGGTTGAGGCGCCACGGTTTTGGCGCGATCATCCCCGTGAGTGCGGCGGCGAACTCCGCCTGGGCACCGCAGAATTGTGGGTTAGTAACTCCGTAGACTTCTTCGCCAATTGCAAATTGGCTCACATCGGGACCGACCGCCTCTACGAAGCCTGAGAGGTCGGAACCAAGTGTCAATGGAGGCTGCGGACTTACTTTGCTCTTGCCTTCTCGAATGACTGCGTCCCATGGAGCAACGCCCGCGGCCGCAACGCGCACCAGCACCGATCCTTTGCCAGACGACGGCTTAAGAATATCTTCAACAACGACGACCTCAGGCGGTCCGAAACGGTGGATGCGCACTGCCTTCATTTGAATCACCACTTCTTCATGCGAACTGGCTGGACTTTATGCCTTGCGACAGCGGAGTTCCCGATAGTGCGAAGCATACAACTGATCGGTCACGGTTGGATTGTGGGCAACTCTGCCCCTATCCCGATTTGCACCGAAATTGGGTCATGGACGAATGCGCGGTAAGAACGAAGTCGCAGGTTCGCACAACACTTCGGCAAGTCGCCGGACAAGCTCGGTCCAGATGATCTGCGCAGCTACCAGGCCTATCTGCTCCGGGAGCTCAAGCTCTGCCCGGGAAGCGTCGAGAACCACGTGGCCGCATTGCGGTTCTTCTACGTGCGCACGCTTCATCGCCATGAGTTCCGGGAGTTCCTGCCCTATCCAAAGAGTCCGAGGAAGCTGCCCAACATCCTCAGCCTCAGACCCTGCTCGAAGTCGCCGCCGATCCCCAACGCCTCGGCGCAGAGATTGAGGCCATCGCTGCCCTGCATGGAATTCAGCTCGCGCCGTTCTTCAACGCTGACGGGCCACTGGAGGGAATGCGTAGATCCAGTACCGCCAGGCATTGCGGCCTCTGAACTAGACCGTGAGCCCGACGGGCGACGATGATCTTAACCACCGTTAACCCGGAAAAGTCCACGCAGTAGCAGTCTTGACAGCGAGTTAGTTCCAACGCCCTCGGAGCGTCCTGCCGAGATCATCCGCGTCAATTGCGATGTCCTTAATGCTTTGAGCGACCCAAACTTCAACCCGCCGCTTGTCGACATCGCCGAAGCAGATACTTCAGTTCTCCCGAACTCCGATATATCGTCTCGGGTCCTGCAGCCTGCAGCTTTCGCTGTGGCTGGAGTTCTAAAGCGAGCGCGCCTGAGTGGTGGCTAATCACCGAGATTGACTCTCTTGAGGATTTCCTTGAACCTGGGATCGCCCCGGAGCGGGTCAAGCGCGGGGTCGGCTCCAAGCCATGTGAACCCAGCACCGGAACAGCCCGCGTCGAGCGCCCGCTTCAAGCCTTCCAGAGCTTTCTCGTTCTCTCCGGCCCACACATAGAGTCCCGCACGTGCACCTTCGCCACACGGTGATTGGTCATTCGCTTCGAAAAGCTTGATCTGCGCTTTCCAATAAGCCATTGGTCCGCCTCCGCGATAGGCCGTCAGCATGCGGTCGCGCCATCGCAATGCCTGCCCCGAAGCCTCGGGGGCGGAATAGAACCAAAGATCCGACATGACGGCGTCGTCGTACAGCCCTTTCATTTGATAGTCATTGGTGATCCAGCTTTGCGTAAAGCCCTGCAGCCTGGGCTCCATCTCATGCGCCTTATTCAGGTATTCCAATGACTCATCATAGTGGCGCGTCAAGTACAAGATAGAGCCCATGTGCCGGACATTGAAGAAGGACAAAGGATCGAGATCCAAGGCGCGCCGCATGTGGCCCACCGCTTCGTCGCGGCGCCCCATCAGGCCCAAGAATGTCGCGTATCGCAACTCGATCATCGAATCGCTGGGACTGAGTGCAATTGCCTTCTGCGAATCGTACTGCGCGGTCTTCCAATCCCACTCATTGTTCAAAGCAATCAAGCCCAGCACCGACCAGGCTTCCCCATTCTCGGGATCAATTTCGATGGCGTGCCGTGCAGCGGCCTTCGCCTCAGGTATCGGCTCTTGATTGGCCCCAGAATCCTGCCCCAAGTCAGCCAAGCCCGCCGCAAGGCCAGCCCAGGATCGCGCATAGCCGGGATCGAGCACAACGGCGCGCCGAAACATCTTGACCGCTCCATCAAAATCTCGCTTGCCAAGCAGGTATCGCCCTTGCAGATAACCATCATAGGCTGAGGGATCGAGAGGCTTTGCACTGATGAGTCTGGCTTGCTGCGGCGGAGTAAGCGGCACCCGGGTCCGCGCCGCAATCTCTGCGGCAACATGTTTCTGCAAGGCCGATACGTTTGCCGCCGCATCTTCGAACCGTCCCGCCCATATCTGGCGGCCAGACCGCGCGTCGAACAAACGAATGTCGAGCGAGACCCTATCTTTCAATCGCAACACCGATCCTTCAATGGCGGCATCGACACCCAGCTTACGGGCGACTTCCGTCAGTGATTCCGAACTGTCTTTCACCGGTGCCGTCGAAGAATCGGAGACGACATGCAATTCCGGAATCGCCGCCAGATCCGAGCTTAGTTCTTCCCTCATGCCATCGGCGAAATACTCGGCATTGGGATCGGACGAAAGGTTTTGAAGCGGAAGCACCGTGATGGAGTGGATCCGCGGCACAGTCGATCGGTGCCAAACCACAGCTCCAGCGAGACCGGCGATGACTGCGAGGACAAGCGCCGTGGTGCTCATCCAGATCCAGCGCCGCGAAAACGTCTTGGGCTTTGGGCCCCGATCCGCCGTTCCCGGAATTTCGCTCCCTGCCGGGCCGGACGGTGCCGCTGCGCTCTCGCTGGATTCGACCCCTGTCTCCACCTGCGCCACGAAGCGATAACCGACTGTCGGCACCGTCTCGATGTAACGCGGGCTGCGGATGTCATCTCCCAGCACACTGCGGAGCAGCCAGATGCAGCGCGTAAGAGAGGCGTCCGTTACAGCCGTATCGCCCCAAACGGCATGGAGCATTTCTTCCTTGGTGATCAGTTTCTGGGGATTGTGCAGCAGGAATAAGAGCGCTCGAAAGGCCTTCGGCTCAAGCGTCAACACCTGGCGCGCCTTCGTAAGCAAGAACTCCCGCTCACGGACTTCCACGTCGCCGAAGCGGAAAACAAAGGACTTACTGGCCATCATAAATCCGTAAGAATCTGATAATCCATCCAAAAAGACCAAGCGAAGCGGCGCGTGCAGAGTTCCCTCAGCCTACCGTCTGAGAGGTCTCTCATTGACAAGTTTCAAGGGTCTTGCTTGGGTCGCTTTTGCTGTTGCGCTGGTCCCCGCGCTTCGTGCGGGAACCCACTGTCCAGGAGATGTTGCCAGTGTACCGCTGCGGCTTGTCAACGGCTATCAAATGATCGTGAAGGTGTCCATTAACCATTCCGGGCCATACGAATTCCTGCTTGACACTGGCACTCAATTCACGATAATCGATCCCTCCCTGGCTGTCGATCTCCACCTCGACTCGACCGGTTCGGCCCAGGTCACGGGCAACGGATTTCACACATCATCATTCACCGTGGAGCTCGATCGACTCGAAGTAGGCCCCCACGCTGTCGACAATCTTGAAGCATTTGTGTTCGACGTGCAAAATGTCCGGCCGCACTACCCCAACCTCCGCGGTATTCTCGGCGAGGATTTTCTTCTGCAATTCGACATGCTGATCGACAACGGACGTCGGATCCTTTGCCTTGATGACTCAACCGTTTTGCGTGCAGCACTAAAGGGTCCCCGCATATCGTTACAGACAGCATCTGCGACACAGGGTGTCCCTGCCAATTCGCTCATTTTTGCTGTTCGCCTCTCCGACAAGACGCGGCCGATTCGCCTGAAGCTCGACTCCGGTGCTAACGCTCCGATACTTTACAACGCCTCTCATTTCAAACCGGTAGACGAATATATGGGTCATTCACTGCGAAGCAGCGGTGCAGATGGATCGGAGACAGCCGTTGTTGCCCTTCCGCTTCAGGATGTGGAGATCGGGCGCGTGCAAGTACCCAATATTCGCTTTTTTGCGCCCGCTGACCCCCAAGACAGATCCATCCCATCGGACTTCGACGGTCTGCTTCCCATGCGACTCTTTCAACGAGTCTTCATAAGCCAAGCAGAGAGCTTTGCGATTCTGGAACCCCGTTTAGACGCGACGCAGTCTTTATCCCATTGACGACGAAATCGGACGCGCAGATCAGCACAAGCGATATTCACTGGTCTCGGTCCAGTGGTGGGCGATACTTCCCTTTGCCGAATCTTCCCCAGGAAAGCAACCGACCGCGCCGAGATTTTGGGTAGAGGAAGAGTGCGCGGTGATACAACCGGAGCTGCGCTGGAAGCAGCTGCTGAAGGCCGTTGAGGCCGTGATCGCGGAGCTGGCTGATATAGCTTCCTTGTGCTCGAGCAAGATGGCAATCACAGACGCGGACTTAGGGTTGCGTTATGATGGGACAATTTTCCGGAGGGATCCCGTGTTCGCGATATCGCTGTCCGCAGGCGTCATCCGAGATTTTGTATCGGCAAGTCCCTTCAGGTCTCACTGGGGCATGAAAGCATGGACGGCATTTGCAACGGCTGCGCTGCTCATACCAACCGCGGCAGCGCAGACTCAGTTGGGGTCTGTTGCAGTGGGAATGACTGCGACGGGCTCGGCCACGGTGAAGGTGAGCCAAGCCGGAACGCTCCAGAAAATCCAGGTGCTGACGCAAGGCGCCAGCGGGCTGGACTACACCGAAGCAAGCGGTGGAAGCTGCGCCGCCGGCACGGCGTACAGAGTGGGCCAGACTTGTACGGTCGGCATTACATTCACGCCGAAGTATCCGGGGACGCGATTCGGCGCGGCAGTGCTCAATGATGCGAGCGGAAATGTGCTGGGCACTGCGTATCTGCAAGGCACAGGACTCGGTGCGCAGATTGGGTATCTGCCATTTGCCAATGGAAATAATCAGCTGGAGATTTGTCCTGCCAGCACGGCGTACAGCAGTCCTTACACGCCTGCCGGAGTTGCTACAGACGGCAATGGAAACTTGTACCTGACTTGTCCCAGCGACGGCAGTGTGCACAAAGAGACGCCTTCGGCTAATGGAGGTTACGCCGATTCAGAAATTGCCACCAACATCGACGGCCTGCATGCTCTTGAGGGCATTGCGGTGGATGGCGCGGGGAACGTGTATGTTGCCGATGCCAGTGCGAATGGGGTGTTTATGGAGCGGCCGACCGGCAGTGGATACACGCCGGTGGCTTTGAACGTCGCCGGACTCAGCCAGCCGATGGGCATGGCGGTCGACGGATCCGGAAACTTGTACATCGACGATTTCTTGAACTCGCGCGTGGTCGAGGCACTCCCTACGGGCTCGGGCAACAACTACTCGGTCATAGAACTGGCGACGAATGTTACGTCCCCGACTGGCATCGCCGTGGATGGAAACGGGAATGTCTTTTTTACAGCACCCACCGGATTCGATCACATTTTCATGGTGGCCAGCTCGAACGGCAGTGTCACCAGTTTGGGGAGCGGGTTCAACGGCCCAGGTGCGGTCGGAGTGGATCGAACGGGCGACGTCTACGTGCTGGATGCGTATGCGCAAATGTGGATCGAGCGGCCGACGGGATCGGGCGGGTATACGCAGGAGGCTCTCGATGCGTCAGAGGCCGGTGCTCTGGGCGGCTGGCAGCCGGGGTTTCCAATCGCAGTTGATAGTACTGGAAATGTGTGGGCGGTTCCAGCGTTCGAAGGTCGGCAATCGCTCGACGAGTATCAGATTGCGACGCCTCCTTCAGAGGACTTCGACACTGCGCCATACGGCGTCGTCGACGGCGGACCGACCTGGGGTCTGACGAATATTGGGAACGAACCTCTGGACCTGACACAGATTTCGTTTTCGGCTGATTTCCTGCAGGAACCCGGCACCGTCGACGCGACTTTTCCGCCAAGCGTGAAGCCGGTTGGTGACTGCAAGCCGGGGGAGACACTGAGCGGAAGCCAGTACTGCACCCTCAGCGCGGAATTCCTGCCCTCGATGCCGCTGAACGGCCAGAATAATCTGCCCGTGACCGGCGACATATCGCTGGTGAGCAATGCGCCCGTAAGTCCGGAACAGATTGCATTGAGTGGCATTGAGCAGGCGCCTCCTGCTCCAGGCGCTTTACTGGCGACTTCAGCGAACCCGAGCGTGGCGGGACAGACCGTTACTCTGACAGCGAGCCTGACGGGCACGACGTTACCGCCAACGGGCAGCGTGACGTTTATGGGAGGATCAACGGCTGGAACGGTGACGACGGCGCTGGCGACGGTGCCGCTGGATTCCACGGGGCGCGCGACCTACCAAGTGACCGGCCTTGCAGCAGGTACGACGTACTATTACCAGGTGACCTATCCGGGGGACGGAACTTATCCTGCATCCTTCTCACCGATTCTGACGGAGGGTGTTGTAGCGGCTCCCGGGGTTAATGATTTTGGAGACACGACGATTGGGGATGTGAATGTCGGGTCGGCGAGCGCGGTAATTCCACTGACGATCACGTTTACCCAAGAGGAGATGCTGGGCGGGATTGCAGTGGTAACGGATGGCGCGCCGAATATGGATTACCAAGATGCAGGTGGGAGCACCTGCAAATTGGGTATGGCATACAGCGCGAGCGAAACGTGCACCGTGAACGTGGTATTCAAGCCGCAGTTGACCGGGATGCGTCGCGGCGCGGTTGTGTTGACGGACGCAACAGGCAACGTGATTGGGACGGGGTATCTAGGGGGCGTTGGCGAAGGCCCACAGGTTGCGTTTGGAACGGGAACCCTAACGGCTGTCAGCGGAGCAGCGGCGGGAGCTCAGAGTCTGGCAGCGGACGCGAACGGAGATGTCTATTCGGTCAACAGTGATTACAACACCTACAAGCTCACACGCGGCAGCGGGGGCTACAAGCAGACGAAGTTAATTTCAAACTCGCAGGCAGCCGGGATTGCGGTAGATGGCGCGGGGAAACTCTTCCTGCTGCTCGGGGCTCCGCTGAGTGGGGATCAGTTGGTGGTGGAAACTCCAGTGGAAACCGGCTTCGTCAATACCCCCGTTAGCACCGCAGCCGCTCCACAGGCAATTGCGGTGGATGGGGCGGGGAATGTTTATGTCGCCGACTTCCCGGATCCCAATGCCAATGTCGGCAGCGGCCGCATCCTGAAGGAGACACCGTCAAATGGCGAGTATTTGGAGAGCACGGTTGGAAGCGGCTGGTACAGGCCGTCGCTGGTTGCTGTCGATAGCGAGAGCAATGTGTACGTCGTGGACAATCCTCAGAGTTGCGTGCCAAACGGATGCCTATACAAGGCGATTCCCGGAAATGGGAGCTACGCCGTAAAGAAGATTGCCTCCCCAAACTACGAGATTGAGGGAGCAGCCGTGGACGCGGCAGGCAATGTCGTTCTGCTGGAACAGGACGTGTCTTCCGAAAAGGCCTACCTGGAGAAGGAGATACCAGAGACGGATGGCACCTATGCGACCACGACGATAACTCTCGGCACCAATGTTTATGCCCATCCCTTCGCGATGGACCCCTGGGGAAATGTCTTTACCTCATTGAGCTATTCATCGAAATGGTCACTGGCGAAGATGGACTCGGCCGACGCGCCGGCGCTGGCGTTTGGCACCGCGACGAAGAGCGCGACGAGTGCGGATAGCCCGCAGGTGGTGACGGTGAACAATATTGGAAACGCTGCTCTGGATTTCTCCGCCGTAAGCTACCCGGCGGATTTTCCAGAGGCGTCTGGAACAAGCGGGGATTGCAGCGCGAAGTCGGTGCTGGCTGCAGGAACCGCATGCGCGCTGACGATAGACTTCACGCCGGCGAGCGATACAGGCGGAGAGCTCAGCGAAGTGGTTTCCTTTACAGCGAACGCGCTGAATGTAAAAGGGACAAAGGAGTCAATCGGCGTGAGCGGCACGGAGACGATTCCAAGCCTGACCGTAACAGCGACGGCAGTGACGGTGGAGCCGGGAGCGACGTCAGGGAACACGTCAAAAGTCACACTGACGCCGGGCGGAGGCTTCACAGGCAACGTGACACTGACGGCAGCGGTAACGTCGAGTCCAGCCGGAGCGAAGGATCTGCCAACGCTTAGCGTGACGAGTCCGGTGTCGATTGCGGGCACGGGGCCGGCGACGGCCATGCTGACGATCGACACGACCGCGCCCACGACGGCGCAGAATCGAGATCCAAGCCCAATGCCGGGGTGGCTGGCGGGTGGAGGGGTTTTTGCCGTGCTAGTCTGCTTCAGTTCACGCTGGCGGCGTTTGCGATGGATTATGGCGCTGTCGGCACTGGCGGTTTTGTGCCTGGTTCCGTCGTGCGGCGGCGGCGGAAATGCCGGTGGGGGCGGCGGTGGCGGCGGTGGTAATCCTGGCACGACGCCGGGGAGTTACACCATCACGGTGGAGGCAGCGGCAGGGAGCGCGACTGCAAACTGCACCATGACCCTGACCGTGCAATAAGGGACCGCCGTGCGGTCTTCTCCATTCCCAAATCTCTAAAGTGTGGGCGCCTTGCGAGGTTCCGCGCGAGTCGTGGGCAACTCTTCCCCTATCCCGATTTGCACTGAAATTGGGTCATTGACGAATGCGCGGTTTCTCGCCCGGAATCCGCTTTCTCTACTGAAATGTGGCAAAGATTGATTTGGCTTCCTTCTCTTGCTCGGGTGGACCTTGGTAATGCAAGGAGTAGGGAACCTGTGGGCTGTTGCACTCCAAACTCGTGAAAACGTTGCGACCAAGAATGGCCATCGTATCCCTGATGCAATACCACATCGAACTCTTGGCCCCGAGGATCACAACTGAATGAGTCCACCCGGCTTGGGGATCGAGATTCATACCCGAAACAACCGCATTCGCTAAGCGCAATTGCTCGGCGTCGCTCTTCGCCATTACTCCAGGACTGGTGGGACCCACCTCAATCTCGGGCTCATTGAGAGGCGCAGAATAGGCTCGCACAATTGAAATCCGGCCATAGTTGTCTGTCTTTGCAACCCACCAAAGCTTGGGGACCTCGATCCTCTGCATCCCGAATCTGATAGAGGATTTATGAACGCAATGCCAGAGAATCGCGTATGCATATCGGCGATACTGTACTGCGAATCCGCCACACGTTAGCACGGCAATCAACAGGAGCGTGATTAGCAGCTTGCGAGTGATGGAGGTCATTGCGTCTGATTCAAATAGGATGCCGATCCTTGCCCGACCCGTTCCGCACTGAAGTCGGGTCATTGACGAATACGCGGTCATACTCCCGAAGCCCGTGTGGCGCACTCGCCGCTACTCGCTCGATATCGCAGCCCAGACTTCAGGCTGGCCTCTGAATAGCCGCTCATTGTTCCAGTCAAATTCCCATTTGTGGTCCCCTGCATCTGTCCCGAGTACGTTTTCTCCTCTGTTTGGAGCGTACTTTGGCATCAGTTCACGCACTTCTACATCGAGACGGACGATGTGGCGGAGTCGCTGAAGAAGGTGGAGGAGTTGGGCGGCAAAACAATTGTGCCGCCGGTGCCGGTCCCGACTAGCACATTCGCCTGGTTCGCGGATCTGGGGGGGGGCCGTGGTGGGGTTGTGGAAGCCGAACGTGTAAGAGCGAGTCGGCAAGTCAGCGAGTCAGCGAACCTAACCTGCTCGGTGATGAAATGCGGAGCTCTTTCGCCGTCACTCCTGGCGTATCGCGAGCCAACTCGTCTTCGCGGTAAATGACGTTGTGATCGGAGGCACAATCGAAGCACAAATACAAAACTAAGTGGAATTTGCGCGGACGGTTGGGTGTACCATTTCAGCCAGTCCCCCAGAATGCGGGCCCTCAAACCTGACTGAATAACAGTCTCTGAGCTGGAACGCAAGATTCGAATGGCCAGAGGCCCCAGAACTTCCCCTTGCATCAACGGAGGTCCAGCTTCGTTGGGGGAAGCCTCTATGTCCCGATTTCAAGGTGCATGGCTGCGGCCGTTTGATTCACGAAGAATCTCAAGTTTCGCCATCTTCCTCGTGCTGTTGATCTCATTCGCCGCTGTCACCCCGCGGCTTGCGGCACAGACCAACGAGTGGACCTGGATGAACGGCAGTAATCAGCCGAATGCACAGGCTGACTATGGAACGCTCGGTACGCCCGCGCCAGGCAATACGCCGGGAGGACTCCAGGGTGCTTCCGGCTGGGTAGACTCTAACGGCAATTTCTGGCTTTTTGGTGGCTACAACTCCCTATGGCACCCCGAGGGCATAAACCAAACTTCGGAGGGCACCTGGAACGACCTCTGGGAGTTTATGCCATCCACCGGGGAGTGGGTCTGCATAGAGAAAGGCGACGGCGTAGGCAACTTTGGAACCCTGGGCACTGCCGCCCCGGGGAACCTCCCACCACCGCGGTCCGATGCAGCCATATGGAGAGACCTGGACGGCAATTTTTGGCTGTTTGGAGGCTATTTCATTTTTTGGGTGGGGGAATATGAGCAGGGGGACGCGTACGGGTATTTGAACGACCTTTGGAGATATTCGCCTTCGACCGGAGAGTGGACATGGATGGGCGGTAGCCAGAACCTCAATGACCCGGGGGCTTACGGTACACTCGGTACACCCTCCTCGGCAGGGTACCCATCGGGACGCTCCGGTGCGGCCGCTTGGATCGATTCCAAAGGCAATTTCTGGCTGTTTGGCGGCGGCGGCCAATTCCCCAACAATGGCCCCGGCTTTGCTGCGGATGACCTTTGGGAGTATCAGCCTTCAACCGGAAATTGGACCTGGGTAAGCGGCTCCGATCCGAGCAACCCGCCCGCCACTCCTCCTGCCGGAATTCCCGCTGCTCAGAGTGACGCAGCCACTTGGACAGACGCGGGCGGCAATTTCTGGCTCTTTGGCAACGGCTTCTGGGAGCTCTCGCCTTCAACCGCAGTATGGACCGAGATCAGCCTGGACGGGCAAGCGGGTTACGGCACCCTCGGAGTTCCAGGAGGTGTGCCCGAACCAAGGGCTAGCGCCTACACCTGGACGGACGCGAGCGGCAATTTCTGGCTTTTTGGCGGTGGGCAATCCAACGACGCCGGTTCCATCGACTCTCTCAACGACCTCTGGAGATACACACCCTCGGACGGGCTTTGGACTTGGATGGGTGGCAGCCAATCGCAGAATACCTCCGGAGTCTATGGACCTCTCGGCGTTTCCGGGTCAGGATACAATCCTGGCGCACGCTATGACGGAACCAGCTGGACGGATCCCAGCGGCAACTTTTGGCTCTTTGGCGGGGTCCTGGACGTTACAGCCGGAGGATATTGGAACGATGTTTGGATGTTCACCCCGCCACCAACCGCGCCGGCAGTAGCCACGCCCACGTTCACGCCGCCTGGCGGCACCTACTCCTCCATACAAAACGTGCACATCAGCACAACGACAGACAACGCCACCATCTACTACACCACCGACGGTTCCGTACCGACAACGTCGTCAAGCGTGTACTCAGAGCCAATCGTCACATTAACCGCGAAGACGACCATTAGCGCTATCGCCCTCGCCAGCGGATACATCCCGTCGGCCGAGGCCACCGCGATCTACACCGTCAATGCACCCGCGCCTGTATTCACGCCCCCCGCCGGATCCTACGCCTCTGTGCAGAGCGTCCAGATCTCCACAGCAACGCCTGACGCGACGATCTACTACACCACCGACGGTTCCACCCCCACCACAAGCTCCGGCATCTACGATGGTCCCATCTCGATCGGGCAGACCGAGACCATTAAAGCCATGGTGACCGCGACCGGATACTCAGCGCCCAGCGCCGTGGTCTCCGCCACGTACATCATCCGGACCGCCCCCACCATCACCTGGCCCACGCCCGCCCCCATCTCGTACGGAACCAAGCTCAGCTCCACGCAGCTCGACGCCACCGCCAGCGTGCCCGGAACCTTCGCCTACTCACCCGCCGCCGGCACTGTCCTCCCTTACGGCTCGCAGAAGCTCTCCGCAACCTTCACGCCTTCCGATACCGCCGATTACACTTCCATCACAGTTTCCGTGAACATCGCGGTGAACAAAACAACGCCCACCGCGACGCTTACCTCCTCAGCCACGGCCGCAGACGTTCCTGAGGCCATTACGCTCACCGCAACCGTCTCTTCGCCCGCGGGCACGCCCACCGGTTCCGTCACCTTCTACAACGGAACCACTCAGCTCGGCGTCGCCGCTCTCTCGAAAGGAACAGCAACCTACACCACTTCTGCGCTTACGACAGCAGGCAGCTATAGAATCTCGGCTCAATACACCGGCGATGCGAACTTCGCCGATGCATTCAGCAACACCGTGGCCTACATCATCCGGACCGCCCCCACCATCACCTGGCCCACGCCCGCCCCCATCTCGTACGGAACCAAGCTCAGCTCCACGCAGCTCGACGCCACCGCCAGCGTGCCCGGAACCTTCGCCTACTCGCCCGCCGCCGGCACTGTCCTCCCTTACGGCTCGCAGAAGCTCTCCGCAACCTTCACGCCTTCCGATACCGCCGATTACACTTCCATCACAGTTTCCGTGAACATCGCGGTGAACAAAACAACGCCCACCGCGACGCTTACCTCCTCGGCCACGGCCGCAGACGTTCCTGAGGCCATTACGCTCACCGCAACCGTCTCTTCGCCCGCGGGCACGCCCACCGGTTCCGTCACCTTCTACAACGGAACCACTCAGCTCGGCGTCGCCGCTCTCTCGAAAGGAACAGCAACCTACACCACTTCTGCGCTTACGACAGCAGGCAGCTATAGAATCTCGGCTCAATACACCGGCGATGCGAACTTCGCCGATGCATTCAGCAACACCGTGGCCATCAACGTCTCCGCGTTCGGGATCTCCTCCGGTGGATCCACCTCTGCCACCATCTCCCCCGGCGGCACCGCCACCTATAAGCTGACCGTAACTCCGCCTGGTGACAATCCTGTTTCCCTCTCCGTCACCGGCCAGCCTGTCGGCGCCACCTCCACCTTTAACCCCGACAGCGTCCCCGCCGGCGGTCCCACCACCACTGTCACGCTCTCCATTGCCGTCCCGTCGCAGTCCTCCGCCACTTCTCCCGACCGTCCTGGGCGTCCGGCTCGCATGCCTCTTGCCTTGGGCCTGCTCCTGCTTCCGCTCATCGGTCTGCGCAGGCTGCGCAAGGGATATGGCGCACTGCTCGTCCTGCTCCTGGGTATCGCCGGCGCGGCCGGCCTGGCCACTCTCAACGGATGCGGAGGAGGCGGCAGTCATGGTGGAGGTGGCGGCACACAGCAGACCCAGACCTATAACCTGACCGTTAGGGCCACAGCGGGCTCGGCCACTCAGACCACCGCCCTAACCCTGACCGTCGAGTGAGCTGCGTAAGGCCGGACAATTATCATCGCCCGGCCTTCGTCGGCTATGGGCGGAGCTTCCACTCGCGTTAAACCTGAGTTTCTACTGTTTCTAGACTTCCCTGGACCCTCTCTTTCGGTGTCCGCTTCAAAAAGCTAAAACTGTACTATTTCTTCCCCAAGCCGTACCGGGTGTGTGATTGCAAGTCCCGGACAGCTGATTCGGCGATGATCTGTTGTGCCAATTGCACTCCTGTGCCGGGAACTTCGGGAGCGATTTCTGAAGCGCTGGATACAATTAGCTCGCAGCTAAATGACGAATGTGAGAGGCGGGAGTCGCAAAGATGCGAGAGGTTAGGTGGGAACGCATGTTCCCCGATGAACTGGAGACGGCCTTTGAGAAGTGCCCTGTGGTCTATTTGTCTTACGGACTTTGTGAGCCGCACGGTCCGCACAACGCGGTTGGCCTGGATGCTTTGAAAGCTCAGGCTATTTGCTGCCTTGCTGCCAAGACCTACGGTTCCGGTAGGGACGCCCATCACTGGGCGCCCCCCGGAGAGATCCGTACGTGCGCGTCTACGCATACGGCTCTTACGAAGGATGGGTGGCGTAAAAGCGAGCGTCTGGGTAGGGATGCAGGATGCGGGGTGTTGGAATCCATCTGTCGAAGATCGGGCCATATTTCGCCCACTTCTTTCTCGCGGTCTGACTGCGACGAACCAGAACGCTTCGCCAGAGCCGATGAACGCGATTTTTGAAGAGGTACAACTGGTCGATATTGCCGGGAACAGCATGATAGAGGTAGTAACCCGACACAACCTTCTGAAGCCATGCACCGACTTCGGCCACGCGATCATGCATCCGGCGTTGAAGCTCAACCTTAATAGCTTTAAGCTTCGCAACCATTCGCTTTTTCGCTGTGATTCTCCATACGGTGAAGGTTTTGGTCTTGTGCCGCTGCCCACAGTAGTGGGTGAAGCCCAGGAACGTGAAGGTCTCAGGTTTTCCCTTGCCGCGCTGCTTCCGATCACGGGCCGCATAGCGCCCGAACTCGATCAGTCGTGTCTTGTCCGGATGTAATTCCAAGCCGAACTTCGCCAGCCGATCCTTAGCAATACGTGGT
>CAWBIG010000216.1:0-11995 GCA_963788435.1 uncultured Acidobacteriota bacterium
AATCCTGCCCGGCTATTACCTGTTCATCGGTTTCTGCATATCCAGCATCTTCCTGTCGAAGAAACTGGAGCACGGGGTCGGCCAACCGCGGCTCGGAGAATTGCCGCCCGGATAAGTACACTTTCCAGCTCGCTTTTCTCGGTTGAGCCGCTCACCGCCCGCTGCCCGCTTTCAAATTCTTCATAAAAAAATCCGCCATCATGTGGTTGGCCTCAATCGCCTCGGGCAGGTCGGGGGCGTACCAGAACGCGTGCGGCAGCGCGTCGAACATCACCAGGTGCGCATCCACGCCTGCGTGCAGAAACGCGCGCTCCAGATTCGCCGTTCCGCTCAGCAGCAGGTCGCGGCCGCTGGTGACGAACAGCGTGGGCGGAAGCCCGCGCAGGTCGGCGTAAATGGGCGAAAGCACCGGGTCCTTCGCGTCCGTCGAGCCAACATAAAACGGATCGTGTGCGCCGGTCACGGGCGGATCGAGATGTCCGGAGAGCCCGCGCAGCGCGTACATCGCCTGCGAATCGCCAGCGCGCGCAAAGTCGCCCATGCCGCTGAAGATCCCCAGCGCCGCCGGCATGGGAAGCCCGAGTTGCTTGATTCTTACGGCAACTTCGCCGGTAAGAATCGCCCCCGCGGAGGTTCCGTAAATAACGATGGCATCGGGCTTGTAAGTCTCGAGCAGGTGCTTGTAGACGGCGATGGAATCGTCCACCGCAGCGGGGAAGGGGTATTCCGGCGCCAGCCGGTAGAGTACCGCGACCACCGTGATTCCGGTATAACTGGCGATGGGAATGCTCTCTGTATACGAGCCCGAGTCGGAATTGAAACCGCCGCCATGCAGGTTCAAGAGCACCTTGTCCTTGTTCGCGTCCGGCATGTTGGCTGGGACCACGACGTGAACCGGCACGCCGGCCATCGTCTCTTCCTTGATGGTATTGGGGCAGATCTTAGTCCATTCCACGCGGGCGCGTGCGGTGTACGCGTCGGTCATGCGGCGTCGCTCGGCGAGCGGCTGCGGCGGACCCTGGTCGGGCTCGGTCCGCGCCAGGGACTTGCGCGCTTGCGGGCTCAAGTCTTCGGGAATGGGCACTACGCGCGTGACGTGCGCGGTCCCTTGCGCGTCAATGTAGCTGGTGTCGCGATTGGGCGCTTCCGCGGCGGTGGTTGGTTTGGGCACGGGCGGCGCGCTTTGTTGCGCGGCAAGCGCGGTAACGGCGATCAGCAGGAGAATCCCGGCAGAAGGTTTCATGGTGTCTCCATCGACGCGCGATTGACGCGTAATCGAATGCGCCGCGATCGACCTGTCCACGATAGCAGACGATCAAGCGTTTCCAATCTCACTACAAACACGCAGAATGAAGGCGTTCCGTCCTTTCTTGCTTTTCCGCCGGCAAACACGTTGGGGGATTGCTCTCTTCCGGCGCCGGATTTTCCACAGATGAATCTGAGTCAGGTTCACGAGCGTCTCCGGCTGGAACTCCTACGCAGAATTCAGCGAGGCACCCTGAGTCTCTCTCTTCTTTCCCGCCAGACAGGATTGGCACTATCTCACCTTTCCAACTTTCTACATAGCAAGCGCGGCCTTTCCCTCGACGCAGCGGACCGCATCCTTTTTGCCCAGCAAATGAGCATTGCAGATCTGCTGCCGGCGCAGCGCTTCCTGGATGAAGCCTAACAAGTTGGACTTGTGCCCCTCGTCTCCCATGACACTGCCATGCACGAGCCTGTGGTGCGGCCCACCGCCGTCCGCCGCATTCTTTACCCGAGGAATTGCTCCGCGATACACGCTCCCGCTCGGGGCCGGCCCGCAAAGCCTGGCTGCGATTCATCGCCATCCACGTAAGCGCAGCCGATGCCTCGGCCATGAGTCCGCTAATCCTTCCCGACGCGCTGTTTGTCCTCGACCGTCACTACAATTCGCTAATCCAATACATCCCGACCGGCCCAACCTGTACGCGGTGCGGCGCGATGCGCAACTCCTCGGCCGCTATGCCGATTTCCGCGCCAGCCGGCTGGTCCTGCGCCCGCGTGTGCTTGAGGCCGCTGTGGAACTGGTGGAGTTGGCCGACGACGAGACGCCAGGAGACATCATCGCGGGAAGAGTAATCGTCGCAATCAATCCCTTATAAAGTTATTCTTGCGCCGGGTTTTCAAACCGAGTCATGCTGGCAAGGAAGTTCAGGATCGTGGGCCCGGTGGGACCATTGCGCTGCTTGGCGATGATGATTTCAGACTTAGCTTTCTCCGCATCCGACAATTCTTCGTCGCGGTTGTAGTAGGACTCGCGGTGAATGAACATCACCACGTCCGCGTCCTGCTCAATGGAACCGGACTCGCGCAGATCGCTCAGCAGAGGCCGTTTGTCGTCGCCGCGGCGCTCACTGGCTCTCGAAAGCTGCGAGAGAGCGACCACCGGCACCTGGAGCTCTTTGGCCAGCGCCTTCAGACCGCGCGAGATCGCCGACACCTCCTGGGTTCGGTTCTCGTAGCGCTTGCCGCCGTTGGCCGGCAGAGTAGCCGACATGAGTTGGAGATAGTCCACCACCACCAGGTCCAGTCCCCCCGCCTGCTGCTTGAGCCGCCGCGCCTTGGCTCGCATCTCCGCCAGGGAAATCCCCGCCGTATCGTCGATGAACAGCCGCGACTCCACCAGCACGTTCAGCGCGTTATGCAGCCTCTCGCGGTCCTCGCTCGGAATGAACCCTGTTTGCAATCTCTTCTGGTCCACCCACGCCTGGCTGGCCAGCATGCGCCGCAGCAGGGATTCCTTGCTCATCTCCAGGCTGAAGATGGCCACCACCGCGTTGCTCTGTGTCGCCGTGTTCTGCGCAATGTTGATGCCAAGCGCGGTCTTGCCCATGGAAGGCCGGGCGGCGATGATGATGAGTTCGCCTTTCTGCAGGCCGCATGTCATTTCATCCAATTTGTAGAAGCCGGTTGCCAGCCCCGTAACTGCGCGGCTATGCGAATACAGATTTTCGACCGAGCCAAAGGAGCCTGCCACAATCTTGTCCAGCGGCTCAAGCCCGGTAGACAGGCTTCTCTCCGTCACCTCCAGCAGTCTGGCTTCCGCCGCGCCCAGCACCTCCAGCGCGGGCTCGCTTTGGTCTGCCGCCCGCGCAATCGCCTCCGAGCAGATCAGCATGAGGCGGCGCAGCAGGCTCTTGTCCTTGACGATGCGGATGTACTCTTCGATCACCGGCCGCCGCGGCAAACCCTCAGTGAGCGACGCCAGGTACGCCACCCCGCCCACCGCCTCGACCTCCTTCGATCGCGCCAGCTCGTTGGAGAGCGTGACGATATCCACCGCCCGTTGCGCCGTAAGCAGCTCGCCCATGCGCTGAAAGATCCGGCGGTGCGAATCCAGGGAAAAGTCATCCGGCTGCAGCTTCTCGGCCGCTTCCGCGTGGGCCGCGTTATCCAGCAGGATGGCGCCCAGAATGGTTTTTTCCGCGTCTACATTCGCCGGCAGACCGGCCTCGTAGCCGGTGAGGTTGGGGATGCTGGCCATGGAACGAGTGTAGGGCAGGACGGGGCTGCGGAAGCCTGTGAAGAATCCGGTTCGATACTGGAAAACCGGCCCGATGGTACTCCGCACCCCGGCCGCGTCCGGAGCCCCAGTACCAAGCCGAGGAAGGGAAAGGCCTGGCAGCGTTTACTGCTCGATCACCTGCTGCGCGGTGGAGGAGAATGTCACTGAGGTCTGCTTGAAGAACACGGTAGCGAAGGTGAACTTATATTGGACGTTCACCTTCACCATGCATCCCTTGCTGTTGGTTGTGGAGCAGGCGCTGCAACTGCTGGTACAGTCTGGGGTGGTCCCGGGCCATGTCACCGTGACCGGGGTGGTCCCCTGATTGCTCCAGTTCACCATCCCCAGGCTCTTTACGTAGTTCTGCACGTCGGTGCTCGAGACCTTGCAGCCATACGGCATGGTGAAGCTGGGAGGGGCAGAGGTGCTGCACGAGCCCGTCCAGTCGGCGCCGCGCACCATTGCGAACCGCGCCCCGGACTGCGCCGCATGGGTAACAATGTGATAGGCGTACATGGCCCGTGAAACGTCTACGAGGCCCAACACCGTCGTCATCAGAACCAACGCCGACAGGCCGAATTCGACGATCTCGCTGCCGCGCTCGTCGCCCAGGATCCGCATCAATCTCCGCATCTTCATCGCTCCAGCCATCCGTCCTCTCGTACAAGAATCAGTTTGACGATCGTATTACAGCCGTCTGCGTAAATTTCATGGGAGAAGGTACTCCCGGCCATGGGAAGGCAGGCGTATAGGAGGTTGACGCAATCACCTTTTCCCAATAAATCACGGAGTTGCCGGTGCACGTTGGCGTCGACGAACAGTTGGTGTAACTGGTCGACGAACCAATCGTCGAATTAGAACACTCGCATCCATAGCTGGGCGTGACAGTCAGATTCGCGGTGGCAACATCGGAAGCTGCCAGTTGCGCCGCTTTTGTAATTCCCGTGGTGTCGGTGTGGTTCGATGCGCCATAGGTTGCCCCTGCCAGGGCCGCCCCCGAGACCTCCATGCCGAGGTAGTAGGCGCGCGCGAAGTCGATGCTCCCGGAAAGGATGAGAAAGAACATGGGCATGATCAGGGCCAGCTCAGCGATGCTGGCGCCAGCCTCCCGGCGGAACAGCTTGCGAATGCATGAAAGGATCGTCATACTTACTCCACCATGGCGACGCTGCTCACGCCGCTGGATGATTTGACAGGCGAGCCACCGGAAAGCGTAGAGTAATTGGCGTTCATGGTCCAATTGGCGCCGCTGTTGATGATGATTGTGTCCGCTATTGCCCCGTTGTATTGATTGATGGTGCTATCGCTGTTCAGCGTAAGCGCTGCGTCCGGCGCGTAGATAAAGCCGTTGATCTGCGAACTGGTGGCGCTGTCAAAATCCACCCCGCTGGAATTACTGCGGTCCTGGAAGTAGAGGATGCCGGCGTATGTCCCCGAAGTCGGCGCCGTCAGGTTGGCGATGCTGCTTGAATTCAATTGCAAGGTCCCGGACTTGAAGTAAAGCATCACCCCGCCTGTCCCGTTCAGCGTGACACCGGAGTCGACGTTCACGGAAGCAGTGAATTCATAGTTACCCGGATTCATGGTCACGGTGTAGGTGCCGCCGTTGAAATTGATTCCGCCGCAGTACACGCCTGGATTCAATGTGATAGCGCTGCCGACCGAGATGTTGTTCGCGGAGCCGGTGTATGGGCTGCTGGTGCTGGTCCCGCAGGGCGTGGACGCGGGCGTGGGAAGGCTGGCCAGCGGGTCGGCAAGGTACGGCTGACTCACCTGCGGCGTAACGTTCAGGGTGCCGCCATTCTTGGTGTAGCCGGAGCCCACTATGGCGATCGACTTCACGCTCACGTTGACTCCGCTGTCCACCATCATGGCCGAGCTCGCGCTCGAATCAATCTGGATGCCGCAGCTTGTGGCTGTCAACGTGCCCCCGTTGAACGTGACAGCATTGGATGCAGTTCTGTCGAGCGCGTAAATGCAGGCCGAAGCCTGCGTCGGTCCGCCTGCCTCCGCCCGGGCCTCAACGTTGATGGAAGACTTGCCCAGCAGCGTCCCGAAAAACGTGTTCACATTCTCCCCCACCAACGCTTCCACGTAGCCGGCGCTGCCTTTGTTCGGGTCGGTCGACACAGCGCACGGCCCGTTGTTCAATTGCACAATCAGTCCGGTTGTGACGGTGGTGGTTCCGCACTGGGGCACGATCGTAACCGAGGTGGCGCCCACATCCTTCACCGCGGACGTCGCCGCATTCTGCATTGCCGTGCAGTTGGTAGTGGACCCGCAGGTATTGATCTCCAGCGCGCCGGCCATGGCTGCCGCGTCTGCGAATGCCTGCATTTGATGTTGCGCCAGCAGGAGCCTCCCGACGTCCACTGACAACGCCATACAGCCCATTAGCATGGTCGCACCCAACGCGGCCATCACCAGGACGTTTCCGTCCTCCGCTCTCAGGTAGCGTCTCCGCAATTCAGTAAGTTTAGAAGGCATGGTCGCACGCTTCCTCCACCAAATCCTATGCAAGCGCCATGCCAAATTGCGCGCAGAACGAATCTCTATGATTTGAACGGTTTACGTGAAAAACTCCGGTTCCCCTGTCCACACCCGGTTACACTTGTGTCCCTCAGGGTGACGCTCACCAGGGCACTCACGCCCTGGGTTCCCCCCCGATGGGTCTTCTTCACCGGGGCGGCAGACCGGCCCCGCGCGGGAGGCCGGCCGAGAGCGATGCCGAAGAGTCCAAACCCGCGCTGGTTGGGGTCAATCCGATAGCTCTGCCCGACAGCGCCACGGCCGCGATCCTTCGAGCAAACTCCGCCCGGTTTACTGGCTTACAGTTTCCAGCGCAGCACCGGCTTGCGCGCCGCCGTCACCTCGTCCAGCCGCGAGACCCGCGTGGAATGGGGCGCCGTCTTCACGACCTCCGGCGTTTCCTCCACTTCCCTGGCAATCGACCGCATGGCCGCAACAAAAAGGTCGAGTTCCTCCATCGACTCGCTCTCCGTGGGCTCGATCATCAGCGCCCCCGGTACGATCAGTGGAAAGCTGACCGTATAGGGGTGGAATCCATAATCGATGAGGCGCTTGGCGATGTCGCCCGTCTTCACGCCTTTGGCCGCCTGTCGCTTGTCGCTGAACACCACCTCGTGCATCGAGGGGGTCTTATAGGGTAGCTCGTACAGGTCCTCGAGGTTCTTGCGAATGTAGTTTGCGTTCAGGACCGCGTCTTCCGTGGTTTGCCGTAAGCCGTCGGGCCCGTTGGCCAGGATGTAAGCGAGGGCCCGGATGAACATGCCGGTGTTGCCGTAGAACGCTCGCACCCGCCCCACGCTTTGGGGCCGGTCGTAATCCCAGGCAAGCGGCGAATTCAGATCATCTGTCTCTGTCGATAAAGGCGCGGGAGCCGGGGCGCGAAACATGGGCTGCGAAGTACCCGCGTCGTCGTTGACGTTCTCCCACGATTCCGGCGCGGGCATGTTCGCATGATTCTCTTTGCGGACCAGAACCGGAACCGGCAAAAAGGGTTCGAGGAATTTCTTGCAGGCCACGGGACCCGATCCCGGGCCGCCGCCGCCATGCGGCGTGGAAAAGGTTTTGTGTAGGTTCAGGTGCATCACGTCCACGCCGAAGTCGCCGGGCCGCACTTTTCCCACCAGCGCGTTCATATTCGCGCCGTCCATGTAAAGCAGCGCGCCTTTGGCGTGGAGAATATCCGCGATGCGGTGGATCTCGTTCTCGAACACGCCCAGCGTCGACGGGTTGGTCAGCATCAGCGCCGCCGTATCCTCGTCTACCTGGCGCGTGAGCGCCTCCAGATCGATGCCGCCATCGGCGTTCGACTGCAGGTTCTCCACCTGGTAGCCGCAGATGGCCGCCGTGGCCGGGTTGGTCCCGTGCGCCGAATCGGGGATGATGATTTTCTTCCGCGGATTGCCTCGCGACTGGTGCCACGCCCGCGCCAGCAGAATGCCGGTGAACTCGCCGTGCGCGCCCGCCGCCGGCTGCAGTGTGATGGCGTCCATTCCGGTGATATCGAGCAGGCATTTCTGCAGCAGTTCGATGACTTCCATGATTCCCTGCGCCAGCGCGTCCGGGCGGTAGGGATGTGCGTCGGCCAAGCCCTCGATGCGCGACACGTACTCGTTCACCCGCGGGTTGTATTTCATGGTGCAGGAGCCCAGCGGATACATGCCGAGATCGATGGCGTAGTTCCACGTCGAAAGGCGCGTGAAATGGCGGATGATCTCAATCTCGGACAGTTCGGGCAGCAGCCCCGGCGTATTGCGATGCGCCTGACCCAACAGCGCGGCCGGGTCAACCGCTGGCACGTCGAGCGGCGGCAATTTGTAAGCCTTCTTGCCCGGCGCGGATTTCTCAAAGACCAGCCGCTCGTTCTGCGTCTGATGCGCCCGAACCTTACCCGTCGTTTTGCCCTGAACTGTGTCCGACTTTCCTTGAACCACTTCCGCCATCGTTTTATCCCTCTTCTTTGTTAACCGCCATCATCGCCTCAACCCGTTTCGAGCTCTCGATCCTCGGTCTTGCTTTGTAACAAGGGCCCGGCTGAAGCCGTGCCCTGATTACAAAGCACCTTCGGAGTTTGGGGCCCACCGCTACGCCTCCACCAGCCCCGCCGCCATTACCGCTGCCGCCTTGTCAATCTGCTCTTTCGTGATGATCTCCGTGGCGCACCACAGCGTGGTGTTGCCTAACTCCGGATACCAGCGGCTCAGCTCCACGCCGCCCACAATCTTGTTGTCGAGCAGCCGCTTCTGCCACAACGCGGGCGACTCGCCTGTCTCCAGCACAAACTCGTGGAAGCGCGGCGCACCGGTGAACAGCAATTTCGCTCCGGCCACGGCGCTCAGCTCCTGCGCCGCGTAATGCGCCTTGGCCAGGTTGTGCCCGGCCAGCTCGCCGATCCCTTCCTTGCCGTAAACGGTCAGGAAGATCGTTGCCATCAACGCTACAAGAGCCTGGTTAGTGCAGATATTCGAGGTCGCCTTCTCGCGGCGAATGTGTTGCTCGCGCGTGGAAAGTGTCAAAACAAATCCGCGATTCCCGTCGTGATCCGTCGTCTGCCCCACCAGCCGGCCGGGCATCTGTCGCAGGAACTGCTCTTTTGCTGCAATGACGCCGCAGAACGGGCCGCCGTAGCTGAGCGCAACGCCAAAGCTCTGCGCCTCCATGCTCACGATGTCCGCCTCGACCGGTGGCCGGACTACGCCGAGCGAAACTGCCTCGGCAATCGACACGCACAGCAGCGCGCCCTTCCTGTGCGCAATCTCCGCGATCGCGGGTATATCCTCGATCACACCGAAGAAATTAGGAGACTGCACCAGCACCGCCGCGGTCTCTTCCGTCACCGCCGCATCCAGCGCCGCCAGGTCCACGCGCCCGGTCTCGCGCTCGTAGCCCACCACGTTGACCGGCATCTCGCGATGGCGCAGGTACGTGTCGATGACCTCGCGGTATTCCGGATGCACGCTCCGCGCGACGACCGCCTGATGCCGGCCGGTCACCCGCATCGCCATCAGGATGGCCTCGGCCGCGCCGGTCGAGCCGTCGTACATGCTGGCGTTGGCCACGTCCATCCCAGTGAGCTCGGCAATCATGGTCTGGAACTCAAAGATGGCCTGAAGCGTGCCCTGCGTAATCTCCGCCTGGTAGGGCGTGTAGCTGGTGAGGAACTCGCCGCGCTGCACCAGAGCATCGATAATCACAGGCCGGTAATGCCGGTATGCGCCCGCGCCCAGAAAACTGGCATAGCCGGTGGCATTCTTTTCGCCCGCCGCCTTGAAATAATCGATGATCTCGCTCTCTGCCTGCTGCCGCGGCACTTCGAGATCGCGGGTCAGCCGGTATTCCGCGGGAATGATAGCAAACAGGTCGTCAATAGATTGCGCGCCGATAGCCGCAATCATTTGCTCGCGCTCGGCGGGGCTTTTGGGTAGATAGCGCATGAGGTCCTTCTCGCTGGGTAGGAGTTTGGAAGTGAAAAAGCGAATAAAGTGAAAAAGTGAATAGACTGCGTATCGCTTCATTTTTTCACTAATTCACTGATTCACCCCTTGCTGCTTCACTTCTCTTCCGCAATAAACGCCTCATACGCCGCCGCATCCAGCAGCTTTTCCCACTCGCCGGGATCGGACAGTTCTACTTTGATGATCCAGGTGTCGTGCGGCGCGGCGTTGATCTTGTCGGGCTCGGTCTTCAAAGTCTCGTTCACCTCGGTCACCGTGCCGGAGACGGGCGAGAAGAGATCGCTCACCGCCTTCACGCTCTCCACCGAGCCGAAGGTCTGGTTGGCGGTCACCGTATCCCCCACTTTGGGGGCGTCCACGTAAACAATGTCGCCCAGCGAATTCTGCGCGTAATCCGTGATGCCGATGGTACCGACGTTGCCTTCGGTCGCGATCCACTCATGCTCGGGCGTATAGCGGTAATTCGTTGGATAGGCCATGGGACTCCTTCGTACTCAAGAAGATGCGAAATCCCAGTGTACGGCGTTCGGCAGGGTGACAGGAAACCGCTGCGGTACAGGTTTTCCTCACCCCGCGGATTCCCGCATTCTTGACTTCATCAAACTCTCAAATCCAGACCCGAGGACAACCGCTTCCGCCATGCCCGGGCTCAAACCTCAGTGTAAAGTTGGCCTCTGGCCGGTCGTCGGTCGGAGAGGCTTTGAGCACGTTAACCCAATGACCCAAAGGAGATTAGCCATGATTCGCACAGCAGGGTTGCTGTCGGCCGCCGCACTCGCGGCGGCAATTCTTATTCCGCCGGTAGCTTCGGCGCAGAGCACGTCCAATTCGAACATCAACGACCATCCATCCCGGAGCGCGACGGCAAATCGAGGCCTGTCAGAGGCGGCTCAGATGGTACCGGCGCGCGCCGCCCTTGACAGCACCCTCGACGCCAAAGATGCCCGGCCCGGCCAGCCGTTCCAGGCCAAACTGGCCGACAAGGTTCAACTCAAAGACGGCCAGGAGCTTCCGCGCGGGACCATGCTCGTGGGCAAGGTGGGCACGGACGACATGAATGAGGCCGGCAAGTCCAAGCTGGCGCTTTGTATCGATGAAGCCAAGCTGAAGGATGGAAAGACAATCCCGCTGAAGGCTACGATCGTTGGCGTATACGGCCCCAACTCCGGCGACGCGGACACAGCGGATTACACCGTGAGCGCCGGCGACCAGGAACCGAATAACTGGAACCGCCAGTTTACGCAGACGGACCAGATTGGCGCGCTGTCCGGCGTCGACTTGCACAGCAAGATCTCCAGCCAGAACTCCGGCGTGCTGGTGTCGACCAAGAAGGACGATATCAAGATCAAGGATGGGACGGAACTGGCGCTGGCTATTGCAGGGGAAAGCCAAAGCTAAAGCCGGTACCGGAACTTTAATCACAACGGCAGCGGCAGCTGAGCCGCAGCTGGACTAACAAGCGGAGGCGGGCTCTCGCGCGAGGGCTCGCTTCTCAGGGCTTACTGCGCCAGTCCCGGATACGGCTCCAGCGGCACCAGTGCCACTATCTCCAGCATGCCTTGCTGCGCCAGCGGCAACGCGGCAATGGCCTCGCGCACTTCGGCTTCGGTCGGCATAGGTGTCGACGATCCAGTTCAGCGCCTGCTGCGGCGGCGTGATGTTGTCTCCCCAGCTCGCGAAGACAATGATCGGCGAGCGGATCGCCTTCAGATCGAGGGGACGGCCGTGCTCGACGTGCGCCTCGCCGCGCGAGAGGCGATTGCCCACGAAAAGCTGCTCGACGATCCAACGAATTTCTCGGCTTCGTTCATGAAATGAAAGCCACCCCACCAGCGTTCGAATTCGAGGAACCTCTCGCGGCCGCCGACGGGATCGGCGAAGAGATCGTAATATTTGCCAAAATAGTTGCGGCCAGGATTGAGCATCTCGAAATTCAGCACGAGATGGGCGCCGTCGAACTCACCGTGCCCGATATCGGCCAGCAACAGCGCGGGCACGACGCCGCCAAGCAGGCCGCCGTTGTAACGCATCGCATATTCTCCGATGCGCCCCGACCAATAGGCCATGGGCGCGCCATTGATCACCAGCGGCCCGGTGATATCGGGGTTCGCGGCCGCGAGCACCATGGTGGCCCAACCTCCCTGACAATTGCCGACGATGATCGGCTTCGCCGCCTTGGGGTGACGGCGTTCCATCTCCCTGACGAATTCGGCTTCGGCGCGCATGACGTCGGCGAGCGTCTGGTCCGGTTCGGGATGCGGGCGAAAGGCCACGAAATAAACCGGATGGCCATCGTGAAGCGCTACGCCGACCCGACCGTCGGGCTCTAAAGCCTCCGATGCCGGCGCCATGTCCGGCGCGCGGATCGATAATCATATAGGGGCGCTTCCAATCAAACACCTCAACGCCTTCCGGCGGCAAGATTTTCAGCAGCATGTAGTTGACGGGCCGGGGCAGATTGCGCCCGTCCATCGCCACCTCGGTTTTA
>CAWBIG010000217.1:0-25422 GCA_963788435.1 uncultured Acidobacteriota bacterium
GGAGAAGCTGTAAGCGTGAAACTCGGTTGAGTGACCGTAATGCGGACGGTTTGAGAGGCGCTAACATAGAATTGCGAGCTACCGGAGTCCGGAGTGTAGCTGGCTGTCAGCGTGTCCGTGCCCACTGCGAGAGAGCCGGCAGGGGTAACAATAGTGGCAGAGCCGTTCAGCAGCTGCGTTGCCTGGGAGGTGAATCCCGGCCCGCTCAAAGTTACCGAGCCCGTGGGAGTTGGCTCCCCGCTCCCACCGGTCACCGCAAGCGTCACGGTTACTGGTTGCGCCGTGGTTATGGCAGATTCCGCCGGCGAAACCGCGATCGACGGAGTCACCGTGGACACCGAAATGCTGCCCGATCCCGTGGCAGCCGTGTATGCCGCCGCACTTTGTAAATCCGTAATGTAGCTCGCTGTCAGTGTATCGGTCCCTGCGGGAAGTGCGCCTGGCGGTATGTTGAAGGTTGCATTTCCTCCGTTCAGCACCGCAGCTGGAGCAAGATAGCCGCCTCCCATCCAGACCGAGCCGAGCGATGCAAAGGCACAGTTGCCGCAGGTAGTGCCCGAAGCGGACTTCCAGGTTCCGTACAGCGCGTCCACATTGGTAACGTCGGGATCGGTAATGACCGGGGAGGGAATCCCGTTGGGCGGGATAACCTGCACCGTCCCGGCCTCAGGATCCAGCAACATCTCGACCGCATAAGTCGTCTTGCAATCCACCGCGAGGTTTTCAGTGCCTTGCAGGAACGTGGTGAACGGTCCCCCGTTCACCCGCTTGGACAGCGCCCACCAAGTTGGGCTGAAGTGGAGATAAATGTAGTTCGTCAGGCTGGGATCGTGCTGCGCCAGCATCCCCAAGGATACTTGGGTCGGGTCGTAGGAAGACGATCCCGGCGAGGGGCATAGCTCGAAAGTTGCCCCCACTGCTGTCACCGGTGCAGGCGTGCCTCCCACCGCGGAAGTGTTCGGCAGAGACGCGTAGTAGAAGTTTCCTGCGTCAGTCTGGGGCAACAGGCGCATTCCCTGGACTACCGGGCCAAGACCGCCCCCTCCCGACCACGACCATTGCGAGTTGCCCGACTGCGCCACCTGGTTCGATAGCGCCGTGTCGTCAGGATACTGGAAGGTGTCGTAAATGACAGGAAAGTTGCCGGAACCCGCCACGGAAGCCGAGAGCATCACGGTCCCGGTTGGCGCCGGCGCCCCACTGGGGCCGCTTACTCCCACAGTCAGCGTCGCACCCTGCGCCAGTGTGATGGCCGCCGGCGAAGACGAAACGGATACTCCAGGCAAAGCGGGTGGAGGCGCAATGGTAACGGCAATCTGCGTCGTCGCAGACAGGGTTCCCGAAGTCCCCAGGATGGTTACGATGGCCGGAGTAGTAGTGATTGGCGCCGAGGCTGCGACGGTAAATGTAACCAGCTGTGTTCCCGGCGCGGACCCGGCCGCGAAAGAAGCCGTCACTCCGCTGGGCAGGCCGCTGGCCGTCATGGAGACCTGGCTGCTAAACCCTCCCGTTGCGGTGACCGCAACTGTGCTGCTGGCGCTGCCGCGGGGCACCGCTGACAACGATGCTGGAGAAGCTGTAAGCGTGAAGGCCGGAGGAATGACGGTCATGACGCCGGTTTGAGAAGCGTTGTCGTAGAACGGCGCGCTTTGAGCGTCCGGAGTGTAGCTGGCTGTCAGCGTGTCCGTGCCCACTGCGAGAGAGCCGGCAGGGGTAACAATAGTGGCAGAGCCGTTCAGCAGCTGCGTTGCCTGGGAGGTGAATCCCGGCCCGCTCAAAGTTACCGAGCCCGTGGGAGTTGGCTCCCCGCTCCCACCGGTCACCGCAAGCGTCACGGTTACTGGTTGCGCCGTGGTTATGGCAGATTCCGCCGGCGAAACCGCGATCGACGGAGTCACCGTGGACACCGAAATGCTGCCCGATCCCGTGGCAGCCGTGTATGCCGCCGCACTTTGTAAATCCGTAATGTAGCTCGCTGTCAGTGTATCGGTCCCTGCGGGAAGTGCGCCTGGCGGTATGTTGAAGGTTGCATTTCCTCCGTTCAGCACCGCAGCTGGAGCAAGATAGCCGCCTCCCATCCAGACCGAGCCGAGCGATGCAAAGGCACAGTTGACGCAAGTGGTGCCCGAACCGGATTCCCACGTCCCGTACAGCGCGTCCACATTGGTAACGTCGGGATCGGTAATGACCGGGGAGGGAATCCCGTTGGGCGGGATAACCTGCACCGTCCCGGCCTCAGGATCCAGCAACATCTCGACCGCATAAGTCGTCTTGCAATCCACCGCGAGGTTTTCAGTGCCCCCCAGGAACGTGGTGAATGGTCCCCCGTTCACCCGCTTGGACAGCGCCCACCAAGTGGGAGAGAAGTTGAGGTGCATGAAGTTGGTCAAGGTGAGGTCGTGCTGCGCTATCATCGCCAAGGATACCTGGGTCGGGTCGTAGGAAGACGATCCCGGCGAGGGGCATAGCTCGAAAGTTGCCCCCACTGCTGTCACCGGTGCAGGCGTGCCTCCCACCGCGGAAGTGTTCGGCAGAGACGCGTAGTAGAAGTTTCCTGCGTCAGTCTGGGGCAACAGGCGCATTCCCTGGACTACCGGGCCAAGACCGCCCCCTCCCGACCACGACCATTGCGAGTTGCCCGACTGCGCCACCTGGTTCGATAGCGCCGTGTCGTCAGGATACTGGAAGGTGTCGTAAATGACAGGAAAGTTGCCGGAACCCGCCACGGAAGCCGAGAGCATCACGGTCCCGGTTGGCGCCGGCGCCCCACTGGGGCCGCTTACTCCCACAGTCAGCGTCGCACCCTGCGCCAGTGTGATGGCCGCCGGCGAAGGCTGAACCGTCACTGATGGAGTAACGCTTCCGACGGGTTTATTTTCGACGGTGATGTTGCTGCTTCCACTCGCGCTGGTATAGAGCGACGCGCTATTTGCATCCGGCGTGTAGCTTACCGCCAATGTGTCTGTGCCTAAGGCCAGCGAGCCGGCGGGGACTTGGATCGTTGCATTCCCTCCGCTCAATGGCATCGATGCCGATACGTAGCCACCTCCCATCCACACCGATCCCCATTCGCCGATGTACTTGTAAGGGGCGTTGTCCTCCGGTTCCCACATTCCGTACTGCGCATCGATTGTGGTTACATCTGGGTCCACAATCACCGGTGTCGGAACGCCATCCGGCGGAATCGCCTGGATGGTGCCCGCGGCCTGATCGATGATCATCTGGACCGTGTACTCGGTGGCGCAGTCGACTGCAAGGTACTCTGACCCGCTCTGGATAAAGGTCACCACCCCATTCACCTGCTTTAGAATCCACCAAGAGGTGGGGCCGAACCCGATCTCGATATGGTTGCTAAGGCTTGGGTCGCGAGACGCGATCATCCCCACCGATGTGTAGGTTGGATCGTAGGTGCCCGCTGCCGATGGACACATTCGAATGGTGCCGCCAATCGTTGTGATGGGTCGCGGAGCGCCGTTGACAGTGCGGGTATTTGCGAGCGTCGCGTACAAGGTCCCCGTTCCGCCGGATGGAGCGGCGTTGAGGAGATGATATCCCTCCACCTCTCCGATTCCTTCACCCAGATTCATCCATGCAGAGTTCCTCGATTGGGCAGTCAACCCGTTGATCAGGGTTCCGTCGGGGTATTGAAAGGTGTCATAAATAGCCGGAGGCCGGCTCTTGTTTATGACCGTAACCACCCCAGTTGGAACTGGATTCCCAGTTCCTCCGCTGACGTTCACTGTCAGAGTGACACCCTCGGTGGGGGAGATGTTTGCCTGCGCCGGGTTAGCCGAGACGGTAGGCGCCGTCTGCGCGCAGCAACGAGTTGCCACTCCACCCGCGAGCATCCCTGCGGCCAGGAACAAAATGGTCGCCTTGCGAGGCAGGTCACGGGCACCCGCCAGGCCAATGCGCATTGCAGCCCGAATCTCGTTAGAGCACGTTATAGAGGTACAGGCAGGGGTGTCCATTTGCACTTCTCCGCAAACGAGATGCGAATGCCGGGGGTGCACGTTATAAGCCTTTTTCCTCGCGCCGGACTTTAGAGGTTTTTAATGTTAATGTGCATAATCCGGTCGATCTGGGCAGGTGATTCCATTGGGTGTGTGGGCCGCTGATTCTGACCTTGCCCGCGCAAAACGAATCCCAAAGCGAGCTGCTTTAAGTTGAGCCGCATGTACGCCTAACAGATTCTGCTCATGAAAGAATTCGCCCGTCACGGCGTGGAGATGTTGTTTATCAACACGCCGCGGGGCGACAGCGCGGAGGAGCAGCTGCTGGTGCAGTTGCAGGGTATGATTGCCGAGTATGAGCGGGCGCAGATTCTGGAGCGATCACGTCGCGACAACCGACATCGCGCACAGGCGGGCGAGGTCAGCGTAATGTGCGGCGCTCCCTGTGGTTACCGCAATATGCGCAAGACCGACCAAGCCCCGGGGCGGGGGCAAATTTCAAATATCTTCGGCTAGATTTGACGGGGCAGAATTCAGCCTCTGTCAGCGGTTATCTGAGTGACTTGTCCAGGCCGGGACAGGTGGTTCATTTCTTCCGGAACGTCATAGGCGAGCCGGTAATCGGCAAAGAAGTGTTGTCGCGGCGGACCAACGAGTATCAGGCATGGGTGGAGGCGTCTGCCAGTAACCACGCCCCATCGAATGGGCAGAGCCGGCTGACGGCATAGAACTGGCCGCTTCGCCGCTTTTCAGGCTCAATGGCTGAATGTGCATGTCGACTTTCCGCCGCTCCAACGCCTAGTGTAGTCCGCCATAAATAGAGTCATTTATATATCAGAGGTCATCTCATAAGATGAGGGGACTTCTATATGCGAGTGGCAACAGCGATTGCATTATCTGATGAGACTCGGCTTCGGCTGGAGAAACTGGCCCGTGGGCGTTCGACGCCATTGCGGGTCGTGCAGCGTAGCCGGATTGTTCTTCTGGCCGGGGATGGACTTCAGAACAAGCAGATCGCAGAGCGGATGGAGGTTGCACCTCGGATGGTGGCATTGTGGCGCAGCCGTTTCCTGAATCTGGGTGTGGACGGGCTTCTGAGGGACGCCAGCAGACCGGGACGGACTCCGTCCATCTCGACGCAGGCGGTAACTCGGATCATCGAGAGGACGACACAGACTAAGCCTGCCAATGCCACGCACTGGTCGCGCAGCACCATGGCACGGGAAGCGGGCATCTCCGCATCGAGCGTGGGGCGCATCTGGCGCTCCCACGGCCTGAAGCCACACCGGGTGGCGAGTTTCAAAGTCAGCAACGATCCGCTGTTCGCAGACAAGTTGGAGGCCATCGTTGGGCTTTATCTCAACCCGCCGGAGCACGCGCTGGTGTTATCGGTGGATGAGAAGAGCCAGATCCAGGCGCTGGATCGCACGCAGCCAGGCCTGCCGATGAAGAGGGGTCGAGGCACTACCATGACGCATGATTCCAAACGCAACGGCACAACCACCTTGTTCGCTGCGTTGAATGTCGCCAGTGGCGAGGTTTACGGCCTGTGCCAGCAGAAGCACCGCCATCAGGAGTGGCTGAGGTTTCTGCGCATGATCGATCAGACCGTACCCGCCGGAAAAGAAATCTATCTGATCTGCGATAACTACGCGACGCACAAACATGAACGAGTCCAACGCTGGCTGGAAAAGCACCCGCGATTCCACGTTTGCTTCACGCCAACTTCGGCCTCGTGGCTCAACATGGTCGAACGCTTCTTCCGCGACATCACCCAGAACCGCATCCGGCGCGGTGTCTTCCAGGACCTCGAACAGCTAATCATGGCCATCGGAGAGTACATCGACGGACACAATCAGAACCCCAAGCCCTTCATCTGGACCGCCAAAGCAACAGACATCCTGGAAAAGGTCACACGCGCTCGCGCGGTCCTGAATAAATGACCATCTGTGTGGCGGACTACACTAGCACTGCCCATCGCTGTTGGATCGGCGAAGTATCCCGGCATCAAGATCCACGACGCCCGCATCACGCGACAGCTTTGCGGCGGGTCCCGACCCGTCGTACGCCAGTACACAAAACTGGCGAGGTGAGGGTGTCGACGTTTTGGCGATCGACTCGGTCACGGGAACAAGTCCTTCGACATAGATCGACAATTGATTCTTTAACTTGGCGAAGCGATGCAGGGTCGGTGAGGCGGGAGACGCGGACCGAGAACCGTTCTGAATTTCCATCCCCGAGCTGCTGGGCGCTGGTATAGCATCCGCTCATCAGCTTCCACCACGTCCGATGGCGACCACTGAGAAAGGGTTCGAAGAACAAGTATGCCAGTCTAGTCGCAATTGCACGCGCCATTTGCGCTGACTGATGAGCAGTAGCCAAGCACGACCCGCTGCCCGGTTCTTTTCATGCAGACGACTCGTCCGTTCATCGCTGCCCCTACCGTCGAAGCTCCTTTGTTCGTGATTCCGGCTCCTTCACTGGCAGCACTCGGAATCGGATTACTCGCGTCGGGCGACGCGTTGAAATCCGAGACCGCTCTGCGGTACCAATCCTCGTTCGCTGTTCCCGTAGTTGCAATGCCAAAATTCGCGGAGCCGGGAACCCTCAGATCGTTGTTGTGAAAGACATTTTTGCTTGGGGCCTCCGGCCCCTGCGGTGGTTTAAAGCTGGCGCCGGATTGCGGTGTGGGCCGCACACCTACCCCGCCATCGTCAAAAGCGACCTGGAACTGATTTGGCGACAAGCCCGTGGGCAAGATCGAGAAGGTCTTGCCATTCATTGCGGTCAGTCCGGATCCGGTTACGCCAGACAGGACACCTGCTTCCCATGGGACGTAGTTATTATGCGCGGCGATGGTGGCGATATTCCCTGAAACACTAATGCTCGTAGGAGCCGTCACCGGTCCGCCCTCTACAATCGCGACTAATTGTGAGTTGGTAAAGGTATTCTCGCTCCCAAACACTTGCACTTCCTGGGCCAGTAGGCCATTGAAGATATTGCGCCTTCCGTAGATTTGACTTGGGACCTCTCCATCTCCATGCACATTTTCAAGAAGAGCACCGTTAATGACGTTACCGATTGCATTGCATTCTTTAAGGTCGCAGTTTTGATAAAACTGCTGATGATTTGCTGAGATTTGCGCGCCGTTGATGACGATTGCGGCAGCTTCCCGCAGATTTAGTCCGATGTTCCTGCAGTACTCGATGGTAGGCTGCGTCAACGTAAACTGGCCCGACGGGTACGCATTTCCGCCGTCGACGGAACCTCCGAAAGTCAGACCATCAAAGCAGCCGGAGTGTGTGGGGTCAAAGAGGCTTGGTACGACAAATAAATTGCGCAAGTCTCCTTGGCCATTCCAGAAGTCTCCCTCGAATGAGGATTCCGATCCTCCCGCGAAGGCCACGGTATCCATTGTTGATAGCGAGCCGATGTGTACCGCGTAAAAGGCGAATCTAGCGTTCTTGTTCGCCGCGAAACCAAAGTCGCGTATGTAGACTGATCCGGCGCGTCCTCCTTTTGGATTCTTGTCCTCTACAGCGGCATCTATCTGAACATCTCCGACGTATTCAATATACGATCTGAATTCGGGAGACCCAATGATGCAAAGGGTTTGTGAACTGTTCCAATTGATCTGTTGAGTAGTTCTGTAGGCTCCCGGAGGGAAAAAGAGACAACTTTTGTTGCCCGCAATAAATGCAAAGCCTGCATTGATCGCAGAGGTATCGTCCGCAACGCCATTTCCCACGGCGCCAAAATCCTTGATCGATACAGCAGCCTGAGTTCGCAAATCCTGGAGGGCTGCTGGATTATTCAGGGATGGAGTTGGCTCCTGCGTTCGAGCAGAAAACTTGATGCCCAAGAAAGATATGACGACCAACAGCGCGAGCATGGGTCGATTGGCCAGCCCATGCACAGAGCCCCGGCATCGTGAACGATTCGCGCGCTGCCAACGGCGCGGGCCGCTTCCGCCAGTCACGAACGATGTCATAGCTCCTCCTAACGTCCTCATTCAATGGATCGGGGCCTAAAAACCTCCCCATCATCGATCCAAAGTACCTAGCTTCAGAATAATCATTTCCACTCTCAGCATCTCGTTCTTTGCCGGTAAAATGGCTCGAAAGTGAGGTGGCTCCGACTGTCTGGACCGGTTTTTTGGGTTGTTAGGTGGAAGAATTGTTCAGTCGTCGTGGCGGTGGGAATGCAAAAATCGGCTTCTTCGATCTTCAAGGTCTTGCGGGAAGGGCGGAAAACAGTACTTTAGTTTTCCGAGCTTTCCATAAGACCGGCATTTCCACGGCCTGTTTTTTCGACGCGTTAGTCCGCCAGAGCTTCTGGCGGACGGTGGAAGTATACCTGGTTGGGCGTCTGTGCCCCCAAGGCTGGAGAGAGGGCGTCGGGAGTTGTAGAACTCGATGTAGGACGCGATCTTGCTATTGGCTTCGCCCATCGATTCGTGAGCGTGCAGGTAGACGTGTCCGTATTTGAGCGAACGCCAGAAGCGCTCGACGAAGAGGTTGTCGCACCAGCGGCCATTGCCGTCCATTCTGATCAGGATGCCTTCATCTTTGAGCCGCCCGGTGAAAGCTTCACTGGTGAACTGACTGCCTTGATCGGTGTTGAAGATCTCGGGTCGGCCGTACTGGCTCAGAGCCTCGTCCAATGCGTCGATGCAGAACGAAGTGTCCATGGTGATCGACAGCCGCCAAGCCAACACGCGGCGGCTAAACCAGTCGACAACCGCAACCAGATATACGAAGCCGTGCACCATGGGGATATAGGTAATGTCCATTGCCAAAGCCTGATTGGGCCGCGTGATCGAGAGACCGCGCAGGAGGTAGGGATAAATCCTGTGCCCAGGCGCGGGTTTGGAGGTGTTCGGTCTGCGATAGAGATTCTAGATGCTCATACGCCGCATCAGAGTGCGCACGTGGCGGCGGCCTACCTCAAGACCCTGATGGCTGAGCATGTCGCGCAACATGCGGCTGCCGGCGAACGGATAGTTCATGTGCAGCTCGTCGATGCGGCGCATCAGCATCAGGTCGGCGTCAGAAACTGGCGCGGCCGATAGTAGACCGTGGAACGGCTGATCTCCAGCTCTTCCGCCTGTCTGCGGATGGACAACTTTTGTTCGGGATTGATCGTCGCCTTGCGCTCAACAGACCCGCATTGACGAGCGCAGTTTTATAGAGAATCATTTTCCAGCGTCAGCTCCCCGATCTTGGCCTGCATCCGGTTCACATTTACCTTGACTTGCTGCTCAGCCTTGTCCTCGCCAAAGACTCTGGCCGCACTTTCCTGCAACCGCGTCTTCCAGTCCGTGATCTGGTTGGGGTGGAGGTCGAACTGCTGCGCCAACTCCGCTAGGGTCTTATCCCCCTTCAGCGCGGCAAGGGCCACCTTAGCTTTAAAGACTGCTGTGTGATTCCGGCGTGGAGGTCGTGTCATCGTTGCTCCTGGTTTTTTTGCCATCTTAATGGCCGTCAGGGAACAACCCTTCCACTCATCCCGCTGTCCGAATCTCCGAAACCGGCTCAAAGGTGAATTGATCACACTGTCCCATCGGTTTTGTGAAAGACGAAGACGGAAAGCTGCAAAAAGATCCGGATGAACGAATCCGGAGTGCCATCGAATTGGTCTGCGCAAAGTTCTTCGAGTTGGGCTGTGCTCGCCAGACTCTTCTTTGGTTCATGGAGAACAATCTATCGTATCCTCACCAACCCCGCGTATGGAGGAGCATATGCCTATGGCAGGATAGAAGCCATCGCTGTCTGCGATCAGGGCGTTTCGGTGCAACGCACTCGTCGTAGGCCACGTGACCGCTGGGTTGCCTTGATTCCTGGCTCCGTTTTTATCCCATCTACTGCACGGTGAGATTGATGGTGGCTACGGTGGTGCTCAGGGAACCTGAGGCGCCGGAGACCGTGATGGTGTAGGCGCCGGGTGTGGTGCCGGAGTTCCCGGCGGACTGTTTCTTGTTGTTGCTTGCGCTCCCGCCACAGCCGATCACGCCAATCACGCCGCCGAACGCAAGAATCGCAAGCAGGAGCGGCCATCTACGCCGGCTACGGGGAACAATCAGCAAGACCAGCAGCGCCAGCACCGTGCTGCCTGCCGGCAGCCATACCGGTTTTCTGTTGCTTGCGGTCGATGGCGCCATCGTCGTCACCGTAAGCGTCGAGTTCTGCGCGGCGTCGCCGCTGATGGTCAAAGCATCGGGGTTCAGACTGCATTGCGGCGGATCGACGAGGTTCACCATCTTGGAGGCGACGGCGCAACTCAGGTTGACGGTCCCCGCAAAGCCGTTCGTGCCCACGACGCCGATTGTGACGGTATTGCCCGTAGTCGCCCCGGCGGCGATGGAGATGGATTTCGTCCCGGCTCCGGAGCCCGCCAAGCCCGGTGCGGCGGTAATGCTGAGAGCGATCTCGGTTGTCGCAGTCAGGGTTCCCGAGGTCCCCAGGATGGTTACCACGGCCGCAGTGGTGGTGGCTGGCGCCGCGGCTGCGACGGTAAATGTGACCATTTGCGTTCCCGCGGAGGATCCGGCCGCGAAGGAAGCCGTAACCCCGCTGGGCAGGCCGCTGGCGGTTAAAGAGACTTGTCCCAGGAACCCGCCCGATCCTGTGATCGAAACTGTGCTGCTGGCGGTGCCACCCGGCGTGATCGACAATGACGATGAAGAAGCTGTAAGCGTAAAGGCAGGTTCGACCGTGATGTTAAGGGCGATCTGTGTTTTCGAAGACAGGGTTCCGGAAGTCCCCAGGATGGTTACGACGGCCGAAGAGGTGGTGGCCGGCGTCGAAGCCGCGACGGTAAATGTAACCACTTGCGATCCTGGCGCGGACCCGGCCAGGAAGGTCGCTGTAACTCCACTGGGCAGGCCGCTCGCGGTTAAGGAGACTTGCCCAGAGAACCCTCCCGATCCCGTGACCGAAATTGTGCTGCTGGCGGTGCCACCCGGCGTGATCGACAACGACAATGGAGAAGCTGTAAGCGTGAAGGCGGGTTGGACATTGACGCTAAGGGCGATCTGTGTTTTCGATGTCAGGGTTCCCGAGGTCCCCAGGATAGTTACGACGGCAGCAGTGGTGGTGGCCTGCACCGAGGCTGCAGCGGTAAATGTGACCACTTGCGATCCTGGCGCGGACCCGGCCAGGAAGGACGCTGTAACTCCACTGGGCAGGCCGCTCGCGGTCAAGGCAACTTGTCCCGCAAACTCGCCTGACCCTGTGACCGAAATTGCGCTGCTGGCGGTGCCACCCGGCGTGATCGACAACGACAATGGAGAAGCTGTAAGCGTGAAGGCGGGTTGGACATTGACGCTAAGGGCGATCTGTGTTTTGGATGTCAGGGTTCCCGAGGTCCCGAGGATAGTTACGACGGCAGCAGTGGTGGTGGCCTGCACCGAGGCTGCAGCGGTAAATGTAACCACTTGCGATCCTGGCGCGGACCCGGCCAGGAAGGACGCTGTAACTCCACTGGGCAGGCCGCTCGCGGTCAAGGCAACTTGTCCCGCAAATCCGCCTGACCCTGTGACCGAAATTGTGCTGCTGACATTGCCACCCGGCGTGATCGACAACGACAATGGAGAAGCTGTAAGCGTGAAGGCGGGTTGGACATTGACGCTAAGGGCGATCTGTGTTTTCGATGTCAGGGTTCCCGAGGTCCCCAGGATAGTTACGACGGCAGCAGTGGTGGTGGCCTGCACCGAGGCCGCAGCGATAAACGTAACCGTCTGCGTCCCCGGCGCGGACCCGGCCAGGAAGGACGCTGTAACTCCACTGGGCAGGCCGCTCGCGGTCAAGGCAACTTGTCCCGCAAATCCGCCTGACCCTGTGACCGAAATTGTGCTGCTGACATTGCCACCGGGCGCTTCCGAAAGCGTCGCCGGAGAAGCTGTAAGCGTGAAGGCCGGAGGAATGACGGTAATGACACCGGTTTGAGAAGCGTTGTCGTAGAACGGCGCGCTTTGAGCGTCCGGAGTGTAGCTGGCTGTCAGCGTGTCCGTGCCCACTGCGAGAGAGCCGGCAGGGGTAACAACGGTGGCAGAGCCGTTCAGCAGCTGCGTTGCCTGGGAGGTGAATCCCGGCCCGCTCAAAGTTACCGAGCCCGTGGGAGTTGGCTCTCCGCTCCCACCGGTCACCGCAAGCGTCACGGTTACTGGTTGCGCCGTGGTTATGGCAGATTCCGCGGGGGTAATGGCAATCACTGGCGTTACGAGAGAAACCGAAATGGCGCCTGTACCCGTTGCGGCCCTGTATGCCGACCAACTTTGGGCGTCCGGAATGTAGCTTGCCGTGAGAGTGACGTCTCCCGCCGGAAGTGAGCCTGACAGTATGTTGAAAGTAGCGTTGCCTCCCGACAAGACCGCCGCCGGAGCAAGGTAGCTACCTCCCATCCACACCGATCCCCATTCGCCGATGTACTTGTAAGGGGCGTTGTCCTCCGGTTCCCACACTCCGTACTGCGCGTCGATTTGGGTGATGTCAGGATCGGTAATGACGGCCGAGGGAATCCCGTTGGGCGGAATCACCTGCAACGTTCCCGCCGCCTGATTGATGATCATCTGGACCGTATACTCAGTGCTGCAATCGACCGGCAGGTTCTCTGACCCACTCCCAAGAGGGGTCACTACGCTATTTACTTGCTTATTAAGCCACCACGAGACGGGACCGAACCCGATCTCGATGAAGCTGGCGAGGCTCAGGTCGTGGGCCGCGATCATCCCCACCGATGTATAGGTCGGATCGTAAGTGCCCGCTGCCGAGGGACACATACGAATGGTCCCGCCAATGGTGGTAATGGCTTGTGGAGTGCCGCTTATTGTAGAGGTGTTTGGGAGCGTCGCATACAAGTTCTCACCTTCACCGGATGGAGCGGCATTGAGGAGGTGATATCCCTCCACCTCTCCGATTCCGGGGCCGAGGCCTGTCCATTCTGAGTTTCCCGATTGGGCAGTCAATCCGTTGATCAGGGTTCCGTCGGGATACTGGAAAGTGTCGTAAATGGCGGGGAAACTGCCGCTACCCACCGAAGCCCTAAGCATCGCGGTTCCGGTAGGCGCCGGCGACCCGCTGGGGCCGCTTATTCCCACGGTGACCGTCGCACCCTTCGCCAGGTTGATGTTCGCCGGCGAAGTCTGAACCGTGACTTTTGGGGGGACGCTACCGGAAGCCTGGTTTTCAACGGTAACGCTGCTGCTTCCCCTTGCGACGGTATAGAGCGAGGCGCTGTCTGCATCGGGCGTGTAGGTGACTGTCAGTGTGTCCATGCCTAATGCCAGCGAGCTGGCGGGGATCTCAATCGATGCACTTCCCCCACTCAGAAGCGTCGACTCCGATACGTAGCCTCCTCCCAGCCACACCGATCCCCATTCGCCGATATAATTGTTAGGAGCGTTATTCGTCGCATTCCATACTCCGTACTGCGCATCAATCGTGGTCACATCCGAATCCGTAACCACCGGTGCCGGAATGCCATCCGGCGGAATCACCTGGACCGTGCCTGCGGCCTGGTTGATGATCATCTGAACTGTATACTCGGTAGCGCAGTCGTCAGGAACATTCTCTGACCCGGTCAGAAGAGTGGTTGCTACCCCGTTCACCTGTTTGTAGAGCCACCACCCGGAGGGTCCGAACTCGAACGCAAGGATGGTACCGAGCGTCAGGTCGTGGCTCGCGACGATTGCCTCCGACGTGTTCGCCGGATTGTAGGTACCCGATGCCGGTGGACACATGCGAATA
The DNA here is from genome assembly GCA_963788435.1 of uncultured Acidobacteriota bacterium. Classification (GTDB taxonomy): domain Bacteria; phylum Acidobacteriota; class Terriglobia; order Terriglobales; family Acidobacteriaceae; genus Telmatobacter. The sequence continues at coordinate 13,700 of CAWBIG010000217.1, forward strand.
GTGCCGCCAATGGTCGTGATGGGTTGCGGGGAGCCGTTCAGAGTGCTGGTATTTGCGAGCGTCGCATACAAGTTTCCCGCTTCGCCGGATGGAGCGGCGTTCAGGAGATGAAATCCCTCCACCTCTCCGATTCCGTTACCCAGATTCGTCCATGCAGAGTTCCCCGATTGGGCGGTTAATCCGTTGATCAGGGTTCCGTCGGGGTATTGAAAGGTGTCGTAGACCACCTGCGGCGGGTTGTTGCTCATCACCGTAACCGACCCGGTGGGAATTGGGTTTCCGTTTCCTCCGCTGACGTTCACCGTGAGTGTGAGAGCCTGGCTGGGAGGGATGTCCGCCTGCGCTGGGTTGACTGAGACGTTAGGCGCCCTCTGCGCCCATCCATGGGCCGCCACTCCAGCCGCGAGGATCGGGGCGGCCAGCGTCAAAATGAGGAACCTAAGGCAAGCACTTCTCATCATCGAATCTTGCTGTGCGCGAAGCGCAATCCTTCCATGGCTACTTCCCATCGCAAGTCGGGGAAGAATGCTGCATTGGTTTGCGATTGGGTTCCAACCCATAGCTTAGATTGCAGATCATTGATCTGTGAAGCGCAATTCACCTATTTCGGGGCGAAGATCTCCACCTAAGTAATGTGTCTAGTAATGTGTCTGGAATCGAGCGAATTGCCTCAAACGCTTGTGCAGACGTGTTGCCGTTCCGGGGGATGACCCAGAAATTACGAAATCGAGATCGGAGGATTTGGGAGGAGCGCGAGAGGTCGTCGCATAGGTGGAGCGTGGAGGAAAAACCAACGAAACGAAGCCTTTCTCTTTCTGTCAGATACCTACAAATCGTGCAAGATTAGGGCGGGCCATCTTTTGTGCTCTGGTGTTGCGAAGAGTCGGGCGGATGGGACTCACGCCACAGAATCGAAACTCTCGGCGGAGTTGCTATTGAACCACCGTCAGATTGATGGTCGCGATGGTGGCGTTGAGGGAACCTGAGGCGCCGGAGACCGTGATGGAGTAGGCACCGGGTGTGGTGCCGCCAAAGCCCCCGCCACAGCCGATCACGCCAATCACGCCGCCGAACGCAAGAATCGCAAGCAGGAGCGGCCATCTACGCCGGCTACGGGGAACAATCAGCAAGACCAGCAGCGCCAGCACTGTGCTGCCTGCCGGCAGCCATACCGGTTTTCTGTTGCTTGCGGTCGATGGCGCCATCGTCGTCACCGTAAGCGTCGAGTTCTGCGCGGCGTCGCCGCTGATGGTCAAAGCATCGGGGTTCAGACTGCATTGCGGCGGATCGACGAGGTTCACCATCTTGGAGGCGACGGCGCAACTCAGGTTGACGGTCCCCGCAAAGCCGTTCGTGCCCACGACGCCGATTGTGACGGTATTGCCCGTAGTCGCCCCGGCGGCGATGGAGATGGATTTCGTCCCGGCTCCGGAGCCCGCCAAGCCCGGTGCGGCGGTAATGCTGAGAGCGATCTCGGTTGTCGCAGTCAGGGTTCCCGAGGTCCCCAGGATGGTTACCACGGCCGCAGTGGTGGTGGCTGGCGCCGCGGCTGCGACGGTAAATGTGACCATTTGCGTTCCCGCGGAGGATCCGGCCGCGGAGGAAGCCGTAACCCCGCTGGGCAGGCCGCTGGCGGTTAAAGAGACTTGTCCCAGGAACCCGCCCGATCCTGTGATCGAAACTGTGCTGCTGGCGGTGCCACCCGGCGTGATCGACAATGACGATGAAGAAGCTGTAAGCGTAAAGGCAGGTTCGACCGTGATGTTAAGGGCGATCTGTGTTTTCGAAGACAGGGTTCCGGAAGTCCCCAGGATAGTTACGACGGCAGCAGTGGTGGTGGCCTGCACCGAAGCTGCAGCGGTAAATGTAACCACTTGCGTTCCCGCGGAGGATCCGGCCGCGAAGGAAGCCGTAACCCCGCTGGGCAAACCGTCGGCTGTTAAAGAGACTTGTCCTAAGAAACCGCCCGATCCCGTGACCGAAATTGTGCTGCTGGCGCTGCCACCGGGCGCGATCGGCAACGACGATGGAGAAGCTGTAAGCGTGAGTTTGGGAGAAACCGAAATGTTACCCGAACCCGTGGCGCCGAGATACGCTGCCGCACTTTGAGCATCGGGAAGGTAGCTCGCCGTGAGCCTGTCAGCTCCCAGGGGGACTGAGCCTGGCGGTATGTTGAAATCAGCGATGCCCCCGGACAATATCGCAGCCGGAGCGAGATAGCCGCCTCCCATCCAGACAGATCCGATCGACGCAAAGGCGCAGTTACTGCACGTGGTCCCCGAAGCGGATTCCCAGGTTCCGTAGAGCGGTTCTATTTTTGTGACGTCGGGATCGGTAATGACCGAGGAGGGAATGCCGTTGGGCGGGATCACCTGCACTGTCCCGGCCGCGGGATCCAGCAGCATCTCGGCCGCATAGTTCGTGTTGCAGTCTGCCAGGAGGTTTTCAGTGCCTTGCGCCAACGTGGTAGAGTCTCCCCCGTTCACGGTTTTGGACAAGGTCCATGAAGTTGGGGCGAAACTAAGGTCAATGTCATTGGTCAGACTGGTATCGTGCTGCGCCAGAATGGCCATGGAAACCTGGTTCGGGTCGTAGGAAGACGGTCCTGGCGAGGGGCACAATTGGAAACTGGCTCCCAGTGCAGTCACCGGCGCGGGCGTTCCCCCGGGCACCGACGTGTTGGCCAGAGAGACATAATAGTCGTTCACCGCATTGGCTAAAGGATTGAGGCGCATTGCGGTGACGGTGGGTTTTGCGCCGCCGGTCCACGACCATTGCGAATTCCCCGACTGCGCCACCTGCTTTGCTAGCTCGGTCCCATCCGGATACTGGAATGTGTCATAAATTACGGGAAAGCTGGCCGAACCCGCCGATGAGGCCATGAGCATTACGGTCCCGGTTGGCGTCGGCGGCTCATCGACACCACTTACTCCCACGGCGACGGTGGAACCTTCCGCCAGGTTTGCGCTTGCCGGCGAAGGCTGAACGATCAGGGCAGGAGCGACGGCGCCGAAAAGAGGATTTTGAACGGTCACGTCGCTGTATCCCATTGCGCTGGCATAGAGCGACGAACTGTTCGTATCTGGCGCATAGTTGACGATCAGGGTGTCCGCGCCCGCGGCCAGAGAATCGCCGGGAATCTGGACCGACGCATTTCCGCCACTAAGGGGGGTTGACTCTGATACGTAGCCCCCTCCCATCCACACCGATCCCCATTCGCCGATGTACTTGTAAGGGGCGTTACCCTCCGGTTCCCACACTCCGTACTGCGCGTCGATTTGGGTGATGTCAGGATCGGTAATGACGGCCGAGGGAATCCCGTTGGGCGGAATCACCTGCAACGTTCCCGCCGCCTGATTGATGATCATCTGGACCGTATACTCAGTGCTGCAATCGACCGGCAGGTTCTCTGACCCACTCCCAAGAGAGGTCACTACGCTATTTACTTGCTTATTAAGCCACCACGAGACGGGACCGAACCCGATCTCGATGAAGCTGGCGAGGCTCAGGTCGTGGGCCGCGATCATCCCCACCGATGTATAGGTTGGATCGTAAGTGCCCGCTGCCGAGGGACACATACGAATGGTCCCGCCAATGGTGGTAATGGCTTGTGGAGTGCCGCTTATTGTAGAGGTGTTTGGGAGCGTCGCATACAAGATCCCACCTTCACCGGATGGAGCGGTATTGAGGAGATGATATCCCTCCACCTCTCCGATTCCGGGGCCCAGGCTTATCCATGCAGAGTTTCCCGATTGGGTAGTCAAGCCGTTGATCAGGGTTCCGTCGGGATGTTGAAACGTGTCATAAACCTTCGGAGGCGGGTTGTTGCTCGTGACCGTAACCAAACCGGTCGGAGTTGGATTGCCGCTACCTACGCTGACGTTCACGGCGACGCTCAGACTCTGGCTGGAGGGAATATTGGCCCACGCCGAGTCAACCACAACGCTGGGCGCTTTGGGGCTTGCAGGCGCAGTCTGAGCCCATCCGAAGGCCACCACTGCCGCAGACAGGATCGGCGAGGCTAGCAACAAAATCGACGACTTCCAACCTACGCTCCCCATCATTGCGTCTCACCCTTCACGCTTCGCAATTCTACTCACAACCCATCAGTCAAGTCAGGGAAGGATGCTGCATCGCTTGCGATTGGACGGCTTGGGCGCTGGCAGAACCAGCACTCAACCCTAGCTTAGCCCAAGAGGATGGGCAATGAATGAGAATAGCGAGCAAAATCAGCCCGAGGATGAACCGCGGACGTTTCCGCCGTCTTGCGAAGGAGAACAGATCAATCGTTTCAACGGCTGCTGTGCGCTCGCCCCGATCGCCGAAAGGATCAAGACCCCAACCAGTCCGGAACAAGCCACACAAAAAGAGACCGCATGAATCTCTTCTTTAATCGCCTGCGCGATGCGCGCCGGTATTTAGTGTGCGTGAACGAAGGTCAAGCCACCAAGGACCGCCACGACCGCGAGGCGGTGGTGGTCCCGCTGCGTGGCGCTTTGAGCAAGGGGGACAAGTCGTTGGTGGGAAACAAAGGGTATCGCAAATACCCGCGCGCGAGTGGCAGGCAGTTCACCGTCGACGAGGACAAGATCAAGGAGGTAACGCGCTGCGACGGCAAGTGGGTGTTGACGACCAACACGGATCATCCCCCCGCGGAGGTGGCGCTGAAGCACAAGCAACTATCGGTTGTGGAGGATGTCTCCTGATCGATGAAGGTGGTGCTGGATACCCGGCCGATCTATCAAAAATGAGATTAGACGATTCGCGGGCACGTGTTTTGCTCCTTTCTGGCGCTGCTGTTACACAAGGAACTGGAAGACCGTTTGGCACGCAAGGAATGGAAACTGGGATGGGTCGATGTGATCCGGAAACTGGACAACCTGATTGAGATGGAAGTCGCAATCAACCGCTAGGTTACGGATTTCGCTGCCAGACTCCCGGTGTGGCGGGCAAGGCTCTTGAAGCCTGCGGCCGGCTTTGTCGCCCACGCTCCGACGCGCATGCTGAACACATCTTTGATTCGGCGCAAAGGGAAAAAAGGCGTGTGACTACATCATTTTCAAAAACTGCAACACGCAGATAATGAATCACTTCCGAAATCGTGGTGTAGGAGGTGAGTTTAAGGGTCCAATCGGTGGTCTGGCGGTCGAAGCCGGAGCCGGAGGGATCGGCAACGGGGTCGACCGCGGCCAGAGTCCCGGTCCCATCCACGTGGCCCCTAGACGACATTGCCGCCCAGCGGACTGCCTGTGGCGGTCGGCAATTCCAGGTTGCCCTTGGAACCGGGTGCGAGGTTTCCAAGTGAGATGCGGTCGAGCGTCTCCCGGGCCAGGTCGGCGTGGAAGTAAACCGGGTCGGGATCAAGGCCGGTAAGGCACACGCCTGAAGAGGCAAACGAATCGCCCTCGCGCAGGCGCGCAGCGATGCCGGGCGACTCGACCTTGACCAGAGTGCCGGATTGCTCGATGATACCGGTAAACATGGCAATGTTCTATTTTACGGGAGCAGGCGCAAGAGATGATTTATGAAAGCAAGGCAGACCTGCCATGTCGACTCGAGGAGCATTCATGGAACGGAAGCTGAAAGTTGGATTCGTTGAGATTGGAGATGCTTCTTCGGTTCGAACCTGGTCTGGCACGCCCTTCAATATTCTTCAGGCGATACGCGTGAATCATAACGTAGAAGTGACACTGATCAGTCCTCTGAAAACCACTTTCAAGTGGCTCTACTTCTTGCCGAAAATGAGATGCACGCTGGCCAAAGAGGCTTATGACTGGCGGCGCGAGGAGGGAAGCCTTCGTTCTTTTGCGCGACAGATCGAGTCTGTATTCCGGAGCCGGAAGCTTGACGTCGTCTTCTCCACTTCTTCAGTTCCAGTTACTCGGCTGGACGCCTCAATTCCTTCGGTGTTTTGGACGGATGCTGTCTTTCAATCGTACGACGGCTACTACCCCGGGAAGTGGTCGAAGCGCACCCGGAGAATTGCGGGCAAGCAGGAAGAGGCAGCACTACATCGCTCCAGTTTTGCCTGCTACTCCTCGCACTGGGCGGCCAGTGCGGCTCAGGCTCTAACTGAACCGGACCATGTGAAGGTATTGCCTTTCGGCCCCAATCTGCCCATCGAGCATGGACGCGCCGAAGTGCTGGATTGGATTCAGGAGCGCCGCAATGCACAGAAACTCAGATGCAATCTCTTATATGTGGGCCTGGACTGGGTGCGAAAGGGTGGGCCGGTCGCAGTTGAAGCGGCGCGTGTCCTTAATGACTTGGGCATCTCAACCAAATTGACGGTCGTTGGCCATCCGCCCCGCGAGCCGCTCCCGTCCTTTGTGGAAGTGGTTGGATTCGTGGACAAGAACCAGCCCGAGGGCTACAGGCGTCTGGTGAATTTGTACCGGACTTCGGACATCTTTATCTTGCCGTCACGCGCAGAATGCTCAGCAGTCGTATTGGCTGAGGCTGCCGCATTTGGATTACCTGTTCTTACCTGCGACACCGGAGGATTGCCGGATTATGTAACGAACGGCAAAAACGGCTTCCGGATCCCTGTTGAAGACGGCGGCGCCCTGTTTGCGGAAAAGGCGAAGTCGATTCTAAGTGAGTACGATCAATTCGCCATCAATGCGTACACCGAGTTCGAGGAGCGCCTCAACTGGGACGTGTCTGTACGCCATCTCGTGGAATTACTGAAACGGGCCGCCGACCTCGATGCGACTTAGTTTGGGACATGTTGAAATTCGCTGCATTGCAGCTGGATTCCATTCGATTCGGGTCTCTGCCCGGTCGACATCTGTTTGAAATGCAGGTTTAGACAGTGTTCATCGGGGTCTTGCGCGCCTCAGGGGCCTTCTCAGATGCCCGCAACCGTAGCTCAGGCACACTGCTCCATGGGCCTTCGGCCTGCTGCAGCTATCTTGAAATGCGATTGCCCAGCCGAACTTAGGGAGAAACATTGTTTTGCACTAGAAATCCAGGAACACTGAAGCCGGGGCCGACCCAATTTGCAGTATTTCTCTCGATCACGATCGCGTTGATTCCATTCCATCCATTCGTATCGTAGATAGTCTGAAGAGTTGGCAATTCATTATGTCGAATGATCGCGCCTGAGATCATAACGCCCCAGTTATCAAGGATTCCAATCCCCCCCGCGTTCTCGCTTGGAGAAGGCACGATAAAGTTACCTGATCCAACCGCTATCTCGTTGCGAAGCACATCTGAGTTCATGACTGGGTTAAAAGCTGCAGGGCCTCCGTAGGGGCCGCTGTCGCCGACTAGAATTCCCGATCCAGAATTAGATAAAACATTATCTTCGACGACCGAGTCGACAGCACGAGCCAGATGTATTGAGATACCTAGTGTGTTCTCAAGTGTGTTATGGGCGATTATGAGGTTTTGCTCCGACGAAGTGATCACAACGACTGATGTCGAATCGGGAGTGACCTTCCATGGGGTCATTACAGTTATAGTTCTGCCGCTGACGCTCCTAATAAACGACTGCTGTCCCACTCCCGTACCTAGCACAATTGCCACGCTTACACCTTCCAGATCTCCTGTTCCAGTGTGAATCCAGCTAGGGTCTTCTGCCAAGACCACGGAGTCCGCAGTGGCGGATTCAACAAAACCGTAATATGCACCTGCCCCGCCGTCCATTTGAATCGCAAACATGTTTAAGCCGGCTGTGCTCATGTTTTGAATGGTGTTATACCCGATGTACTCATTGCGTGTAACTCTAGATGGGGCGTTGCAGGAGAATTCGCGAGATAGATCGAAAGCCGAACTCCCGTTTGGGTTCGTAGTTGGACCAGGGCCAGACTCCGAATACACTAGGTTGTTTTCGATAATCATATTCTGGCTCGACTGAAAATAATTCATTCCTGGATTATTAACAAACGTGTTACCGGATATAATTGCACCGTCGCCTTGGAGAATACTCAGTCCACCCCATGTTCCAGACGAGAAGGTTGATCCGTAGACTTGGATATCCGGACCGGAAAGAGTGACCATATTCCATGTGTTACTATTTGAGCCGGATGGTGTTGAATCAAAAACCATATTGTTAAGAACAACGTGACCAGATGTCGTCGGGTTTCCAGTAAGATCTGATGCGGCGACCAGGAAGAGCGCATTAGCCGCTTTGATTGAAAGATTTGCCATTCCAGCGTATTGAGGAATTGTGAACCAAGCGTTGGGCTGAGGATCCGGCGAGTTGCCAAGGAACTGCGTATCTGAAGGTGAGGATCCAAGAAGCACTTCGCCACTTCGGATCGTAACACCGTGCGTGAGGACGAACTGTCCGTTCGGAATTCCTAGATAAATGCTGTTACTCCCGCCCGCTTTTGGCGCATATTGATCTAGGCATGACTGAAGAAGAGACGAGTTATCGGTCTGACCGTCTCCCACCAGAGCCGAGCATTCGACTTGGCTGATTGCTGGTGACGGCGGCGATACGACCGTGATAGCAATCGGCAGGCTCGAAGTGGCACTCCAGGGCGCATCTCCAACCCATACATAGTATGTTCCGGTTGGCAGCCCACTGGGGATTTCGGCGACAATTGAGTTCGCATCCACTCTCGACGGCGAGATCGAACTAATTGAGCCGTCTGGAGATTCGAGCACGACTTGATTCAGAGAAAGAAAGTTTTTCCCAAATATCCGCAGAAACTCGCCCGGCTCTACGCCGCAATCATGCATTTGGGATTGAAGGCCAGTTCCCGGAGTCGTTGTAGAGGGCACTCCTACAGCCCATTCGATTGAGGGGGCGTTTGCCAAGCTGAGAATGGGCGCGGCCGATGGATCATCAATTTCAAAGCCATACACCCCCGCGGGAAGCCGTGGAGGGACTATGAAGGAGAGTCCGGTAGTCCCTTGCTGTGTCGTCGGAACTGACTGTCCAGTGTCGCGGACAACTGACTGCCAGTCAATCGTTCCGTCGGGAATGAATGCAACCTTGGCGGATTTCTCATCACCTGTGAAGGCGCCCGTCATCAAGATCGAATCACCGGGTACGGCTTCTCGTGAAATCCAAAAGATCGTGTTGCTGAAGTAGAGTGGAGAGCCAATGAGCGGTGTTGTATGAGTGAGTGGGAAGTATTCAGTATCTGAGGTCGTTCCCCAGTCGCCCGTGGGCACGTTTACTTGAGGATTATTGGGATTGGCGCACCCAACTAGTTGATGAAGATAGCTTGGCGGAAGGGTGACTTCCATCGAGTTGGATGCTACCGCCCCGGGCGCCGGGTTGTTAACAGTCAATTCGACCGTTGAGGCGCTGCCGGTGGATTGACTTATAGTTGCCTGCAATTCAGTGCTGGAGACGAATAATGTGGAAGCCTCGTATCCGTCGACCATGACAGCGGATTGCGATACAAAGCCAGTGCCAATTACATCGAACACGACATACGCAGGGTTGCTAATCATTACGTTTGCAGAGGATATTACGGGGAGCGATACGAACAGCGAAACAGTCGAAGTGACCAAAGTGTAGTTAATTGAATCGACCGGGCTGAAGGTGAGCGAGAGGGTCTGGGAGCCGGCGGCGGGCACGGAGCCTGCGGCAGGCGAGTAGCTGAAGGATCCTGGGACGCTGGCGGTGGCATTGAGCTGTGCCGGTCCGAGCGCGGATCCGTAGGTGATGGGGGATGGGGATTGCCAGGAGATGGCGGGCGTGGCCTGATTGACCTGGAAGGCCACCGTGGCCGAGGCGGGCTTGTAGTCCTTGGTATCAGTGGGTGTGAAGGTGAGCGAGAGGGTCTGGGAGCCGGCGGCGGGCACGGAGCCTGCGGCAGGCGAGTAGCTGAAGGATCCTGGGACGCTGGCGGTGGCATTGAGCTGTGCCGGTCCGAGTGCGGATCCGTAGGTGATGGGGGATGGGGATTGCCAGGAGATGGCGGGCGTGGCCTGATTGACCTGGAAGGCCACCGTGGCCGAGGCGGGCTTGTAGTCCTTGGTATCAGTGGGTGTGAAGGTGAGCGAGAGGGTCTGGGAGCCGGCGGCGGGCACGGAGCCTGCGGCAGGCGAGTAGCTGAAGGATCCTGGGACGCTGGCGGTGGCATTGAGCTGTGCCGGTCCGAGCGCGGATCCGTAGGTGATGGGGGATGGGGATTGCCAGGAGATGGCGGGCGTGGCCTGATTGACCTGGAAGGCCACCGTGGCCGAGGCGGGCTTGTAGTCCTTGGTATCAGTGGGTGTGAAGGTGAGCGAGAGGGTCTGGGAGCCGGCGGCGGGCACGGAGCCTGCGGCAGGCGAGTAGCTGAAGGATCCTGGGACGCTGGCGGTGGCATTGAGCTGTGCCGGTCCGAGTGCGGATCCGTAGGTGATGGGGGATGGGGATTGCCAGGAGATGGCGGGCGTGGCCTGATTGACCTGGAAGGCCACCGTGGCCGAGGCGGGCTTGTAGTCCTTGGTATCAGTGGGTGTGAAGGTGAGCGAGAGGGTCTGGGAGCCGGCGGCGGGCACGGAGCCTGCGGCAGGCGAGTAGCTGAAGGATCCTGGGACGCTGGCGGTGGCATTGAGCTGTGCCGGTCCGAGCGCGGATCCGTAGGTGATGGGGGATGGGGATTGCCAGGAGATGGCGGGCGTGGCCTGATTGACCTGGAAGGCCACCGTGGCCGAGGCGGGCTTGTAGTCCTTGGTATCAGTGGGTGTGAAGGTGAGCGAGAGGGTCTGGGAGCCGGCGGCGGGCACGGAGCCTGCGGCAGGCGAGTAGCTGAAGGATCCTGGGACGCTGGCGGTGGCATTGAGCTGTGCCGGTCCGAGTGCGGATCCGTAGGTGATGGGGGATGGGGAGGGCCAGGAGATGGCGGGCGTGGCCTGATTGACCTGGAAGGCCACCGTGGCCGAGGCGGGCTTGTAGTCCTTGGTATCAGTGGGTGTGAAGGTGAGCGAGAGGGTCTGGGAGCCGGCGGCGGGCACGGAGCCTGCGGCAGGCGAGTAGCTGAAGGATCCTGGGACGCTGGCGGTGGCATTGAGCTGTGCCGGTCCGAGCGCGGATCCGTAGGTGATGGGGGATGGGGAGGGCCAGGAGATGGCGGGCGTGGCCTGATTGACCTGGAAGGCCACCGTGGCCGAGGCGGGCTTGTAGTCCTTGGTATCAGTGGGTGTGAAGGTGAGCGAGAGGGTCTGGGAGCCGGCGGCGGGCACGGAGCCTGCGGCAGGCGAGTAGCTGAAGGATCCTGGGACGCTGGCGGTGGCATTGAGCTGTGCCGGTCCGAGTGCGGATCCGTAGGTGATGGGGGATGGGGATTGCCAGGAGATGGCGGGCGTGGCCTGATTGACCTGGAAGGCCACCGTGGCCGAGGCGGGCTTGTAGTCCTTGGTATCAGTGGGTGTGAAGGTGAGCGAGAGGGTCTGGGAGCCGGCGGCGGGCACGGAGCCTGCGGCAGGCGAGTAGCTGAAGGATCCTGGGACGCTGGCGGTGGCATTGAGCTGTGCCGGTCCGAGCGCGGATCCGTAGGTGATGGGGGATGGGGATTGCCAGGAGATGGCGGGCGTGGCCTGATTGACCTGGAAGGCCACCGTGGCCGAGGCGGGCTTGTAGTCCTTGGTATCAGTGGGTGTGAAGGTGAGCGAGAGGGTCTGGGAGCCGGCGGCGGGCACGGAGCCTGCGGCAGGCGAGTAGCTGAAGGATCCTGGGACGCTGGCGGTGGCATTGAGCTGTGCCGGTCCGAGTGCGGATCCGTAGGTGATGGGGGATGGGGAGGGCCAGGAGATGGCGGGCGTGGCCTGAT
>CAWBIG010000218.1:0-13557 GCA_963788435.1 uncultured Acidobacteriota bacterium
CACGCATAAAGGGTGCGGATGGAAATCCGCACGGCTGCATCCTCGTTGAAGCGAAGAGTCATGTGCCGGAGTTCTTTTCAAATGACATACGGGCGAGAGCCAATTCGATCCTTTTCATCAAGGAATCCCTCGGAATGGCGAAGAAGTGGTTCAGTGTCGAGAAAGCGACCGTTTGGACTAGATTCGTTCGCCGTGTTCCCGTGTTCGCCCTGTGAGGAGGGTGCGCGATTCTCCGCCTCCAGTGGTGCGTCATCCGCAATGAGGTACCGCAGGAACTCTTACCTTTCAGGAGAGAAACAGTGAAAACTTTACTCCAGGTACTTGTCGGCTTGCTTCTAAACGCCGCTACTGGCTATTTGCTGATCTACTATTCCAAAATCCCGCTCCTTTGGGAACACGAGGAGCCGCTAGATCCAGTGTGTACTCGCCCACCTGGCGGTCAGGATTGGCGCTGGGTCTGCTGCTAGTAGCCACGCAGGGGATTTCGTTCATCCTCTTCCGACTAATCCGAATCGGGCGGAAGTGAGCTTGATGAGAACCATGCAGGCGGCCGACCCGGGTTTCGATTCTGAGACCTGGGATACGACTACGATGCAGGTGCTATTTGTTTGTACGACGTGCTTCGGCGCACGTGCAAATGAATTCGTTTTGGCCATCCTGTTCTACCGGCAAAGAACGTGATCGAGAAGGGCATGCAGGCAGGCGCCATTTGCCATTCCGGGAGAGTCACCGCGCACTCTTCCCTAGCCGGTCTGGGGAAGAGTAGCAAACGATCCAGGCGCAACCTAAGCCCTGGACCCTGCGGCGTTTGCTAGCCGCGATAGGGTCGTGGCTGCCTGTGAGAGTACTGTCTTGGCTGGTATTCTGTGTTCTGAGTCGAAATGAAGTTGCCCTTCGACATATCTCATCCTAAGAAAACTCACTATCTTAACAGTTAAGAGGAAGCCGAGTCGGACGCAGGTGGAATTTTGGCGTGGTGCAGCTACAAGCGGTAGTGTCTCAGTTTGAATTTGGTTTGTTAGGTATAAGTTTCTCCCACAGGCAGGAAACGCCAAAAACTGCAATTGCCGCTAGCGGAACTGCAATTGCAATCAGCCCGGCATCGATCCAGCCAAATTTGTGTGGGATGGTAGCGAGCACCAATAGGCAGACAGCTAGCGGCAAGATGATTCGCTTCAAAATCTCGGCCCCTCTGCCATTGATGATTCTCATGCGGGCTATTTTACCTTAATTCGCCAAAGCTGCGATTGCCTCGTAGCTCCAAACACGCTTGAGCAGCGCGTGGTGGAGCTGCCGGCAGGCGGCGGGGCGCAGGTCACCGTGGCCACAGGTTTCAGTGCTCCCAGCGCACTGGCGGTGGACAATGTGGGCGACATCTTTGTCTCCGACACCGGCACCAACGAAGTGTATGAGATTCCGGCCGGCAGCAGCACGCCCACCGTGATTAGTTCCGGGGTCACGCTGACTGCCGCCGGAGGTGTCGCCCTGGATGCGGCAGGCGACGTGTTCGTTGCCGATGCGGGACCCGATGACCGGGTGGTGGAATTTCCGGCCGGGGGCGGTGCGGCGAAAGTTCTGCCCGCGACTGGGTTGGCATATCCCACCAGCGTGACCGTGGATGCCGCGGGCGATGTTTTCATCGCCGATGCCAGCAGCAACGACCGCGTGGTGGAGCTTCCCGCTGGAGGCGGCTCGCAGGTCACCGTGGCCAGCGGGATGGTGAACGGGGTTCCAAGCAATTTCACGCTGCCCTCCGCGTTGGCCCTGGACGGAAAGGGCGACCTGCTCATCGCCGATGACGAAGGGGGCAAGGTTGTAGAGGTGCAGCGCTCGCAGCCGCCCAGCCTCAGCTTCCCAACAGCGACGACCGTGGGGACAACCGACACAACCGACGGCACCGAGACCGCGCAGGTCTTCAACATCGGCAATGAGCCTCTGGTCTTCACTGGGCTCACCTATCCCGCCGACTTTTCCAATCCCGGCGGCGACGCGAACACCTGCACAAGCTCGACCAGCCTGACCGCAGGGCTTGAGTGCGACGTGCCCGTCGAGTTCACCCCCGAGGACATTGGCTCGCCCTTGAGCGAGGACGTAACCCTTACCGACAACAACCTCAACGTCACCGGGGCCACGCAGAACATCGGGGTGAGCGGTACCGGCTCCGGCACCAAGCTCACGCTCTCGCCCTCCTCGCTTCCCAACGCTACCGCCGGAACCAACTACTCTGTGCAGCTCTCGGCAACCGGCGGGCTTTCTCCTTACAGTTTCAACGCCACCGGATTGCCGGGGGGGCTGAACTTGAACGCCACCAACCAGATCGTGGGGCAGTGCACGGGAAGCTCGACAATCGTGATGCTCAAGGTGACTGACAGCGAGGGCACGCCGCAGACCGCGACTGTAGGGCCCTTGACCGTTGCCTGCATCCCGGCAGCCGGTCCAATGGCCAGCATTTCGCCCTCCGGTTTCAACCTCGGGACGCTGTACTTGGGATCCATTGTGACCAAGACGGTGACGGTTAAAAACACCGGCACGGCGGCGATGAGCATCAGCAATCCGCTCATAGCCATCATGAAGGGCAGCAACTCCAGCGAGTTCGCCGCCGTCAATCTCTGCCCCAAGTCGCTGGCTGCGGGCAAGAGCTGCACCATGACCGTCACCTTCATCGCCGGCCCTTACTACACCGCGCCGCAGACAGCGGACCTGATGATCTACGACAACGCGGCGGACAGCCCGCAGTCAGTACTGCTAACCGCAACGGTTATCGATCCTGTCGCTTCGTTTAACCCAACCAGCCTGAGCTTCGGTTCGGTGAAGACGAGCTCGGGCAAAGCGACGAAAACTATCACCCTCACCAGCGTTGGAGGCACCGAGCTTTCCATCACGAAGGTCGCAATTTCCGGCGCGGATCCCGGCGATTTCTCCCAGACCGACAACTGTTCGGGAAAGAGTTTCAACCCGAAGGCCACCTGCTCCATCAGCGTAACCTTCAAGCCCACCAAGAAAGGCTTGCGCACCGCGACCCTGGTGGTGACCGATAACGCCCTGATCAGCTCGCAGTCGATTCCGCTCTCCGGCAGTGGCGATTAGTCGAGGCATCTTTTTCGGAATCAGGAATCCCGGCGGACCCTTCGCCGGGATTTCTCTTGCCTTGAAGAATGCGCACTCGCGCAGCCTACGGATCGCACAGGTCAACGCGGTGACAAATTGCAGATGCGCGTACTGAGTTTGGCAAGCTCGGAGTCGTCCGCTTTCCGGGTTCCTAGTGAGTCACCGCGTACCCTGAAGTTACTGGTTGAGCAACGTCCCCGCACGCCTAAAGGCGTGGCATGGGAAATGTCCTTTAGCTTGCGGATGAATGGATTTTGAGGCAATCTGAGACGGACCCTGACTGATGGTGAAGTGGAGACTTCACTCGGTGGAGGTCCGAGCCGAGGTCTGGCGGGTACTGCTGCCCAATCCAGCAAAGCCGGGACGGGCACCCAACGACAGGACGGGCACCCAGCGATACGCGGGCGATGACGAATCGGAGGTTCCACGATGTCGAACGACGCTGCGACTCCGAAGTCTGTTTCCGATCGGTTCTGGACCTTCCTGATGAGCTGGACGGGCCGGATTACCGCGGTGGTGGGGCTGTGCGCAACCATCGGCGGCGGGGTGACGTGGCTGATCACACACCAACGGCAGCAGCAAGAACGAGCCGCGCGACTGGCGTTGGCAGAGACGCAGGCGGCACAGGGAGATTACGAGAAATCGGCGGAAACTAGCGCCGCCCTTCTCAAGACAGACCCCATGGACCGCACAGCTCTGGATAACCAGTTGAACGATGCGATGCTGTGGGCTGAGAACTTCAGCGTTGAGGTTCCGGAAGGGCAGAACGCGACCGACCCGGCAGGCCATGCGCTGGACGAAATGATGCCCATTTTGGAGTCGGGTTTGGCGCGCAACAGGGGAAGCCGCGCAGCAGATGTGCAGGCGCACCTGGGATGGGCGCACTGGCTGAACCAGCATATTGCAGAACGGGAATTTGGGCCCGCCGCGGAACAGAACTTTCGCGCGGCATTGGCAACCGATCCCGCGAACGCCTACGCAAACGCGATGCTGGGGAATTGGATGCTGCAGAATGGGGGAGATTTTTCTGAGGCGGTTCAGCACTTGCGGGCCGCGGCCGCGACGGGCAGAGCGCGCCCTTTCGTGCGGGAGTTGCAGATTGCCGGGCTGGTTGACAGCGACAGCCGGGCCGGCGCTCGCGGGGAACTGATGAAGGTGGCCAATGCCATGCGCATCGGCGGAGAGCCACTGTCCGCAGACGACAAGCGCCAGGTTCTCTATGCCTGCTGCGATGTTTCGGCCAGGAGCCATGCGGAGTTGGTCGAGTCGCTCTCCTCTGTGCCTCCCGATGACGCATGGTCGACGTATTTGTGGCTGGAAGACGCAAGCTCGCGCCCACCCGATCCGTTGCGAGCGCTGATCCATGACTTCATACAGGCGAATCTATTGGAGATTTCAGGGAAGGCGCCGCAAGCGCTGGAGCAATATCGAGCAGCTAAACAGAAGCTCCGTGCGATACCGAGCGTTACTCTTGAGGGTTCGGTCGACGCGGCAATTCGGAGATTGACGCATTCATGATTGGGCGCCGATGCCGTGGTTGGATCGCAGGCGGGGCGATGCGGTTTGCCTCGCTTGCCTTGTGATGGGCATAACCGAAGGTGGCGGATTCCTTCCAATATGATGAGCAGCATAGAATTTCCGGCCGGATGACCCTGCTGGCGCGCGCCAGGAGAGGCAGCGTGTGGCCGGGGACGTTCGAGGGGGCGCCATGACAGTAGCCCGCCGTAGATTCTTCGCGTTCTTTTTGGGATTCATTGCTTTCTCTCTTGCCGGGGTGACGGCAGTTGCGGCTGAAGTGCAGCCGTCTCAGGCCTGCCAGATTCCGTTGCCACGGCTGAGCGTGAAACGGGCCAACATTTTTACTCCGCAGCAAGAGGGATGGCTGGGCGAGGCGCAGTCGGCGCGGATTGAGCCGGAGTACACGCTGCTGCCTACGGACAAGACCGGCTACCTGGACGGGCTGGCGGAAAAGATTGCGGCCGAGCTTCCGCCGGCGCCCTACCACTATGTGGTGCACGTGTTTGAGTCGGGCGAGATACGGTCGTTCTCGCTGGCCGGCGGAGAGATTTACCTGAGCCGCAAGCTGGTGCTGGATGCGCGCAGCGAGGATGAGCTGGCGGGGATGCTAGCGCACGAGATTGCGCGCGTGTACACGCACCATACGGCCACGGCATTCACGCTGGAACTGAAAAACCTGCTGGACGTGAAGCAGGTGGGCGACGAGACCGATATCAACGACAAGTTCCAGCGGCTGCTCAACGTTCCCAGGGTGTTTCTGGATACGAAATGGACGCCGAACCTGAGCATTCAGGACGAGCAGGACGACGAGCTGTTGGCCGATCGGGTGGGATTTTACGCTTATGTGAAGGCGGGATATGCGCCCGAGGAATATGCCACGATGCTGGACCGGGTGAGCGTGAATGTGGGTTTCAGGGGAAACCTGCTGACCGATGCGCTGGAGCTGACGCCGGTGGTGAGCATGCGGGTGAACCTGGCCAAGAAGCTGGCCAAATCGCTGCCTGGGGAATGCCAGGCCAAGCCGCCGAACCGGAATGCGGTCTTTCAGGATTTCCAGGCGAAGATGAACCGCGCGCGAGTGGACCCGCTGACGACGCCGACGCCGGGACTTGAGTGGACGGCGCTGGATCCGCCGATGAGCCCGGCGCTCGAGAATGTGAGGGTGAGCCCGGATGGGCGGTACGTTCTTGCGCAGGACGCGTGGCAGATTCATGTGTATGGGCGCGAGCCCCTGGGGCTGCTGTTCTCAATTGACGCGCTGGACGCGGAGATGGCGCAGTTTACGCCGGACAGCCAGGACGTGGTGTTTTACTACCGCGGGCTGCGGTTTGAGGACTGGAGCATTGCGCGGAGGCAGATTAACGGGGCATTGGACTTCTCTGACTACTACGGGTGCCTGCAGGCGAGCCTTTCGCCGGATGGATTTACGTTCGCGTGCTTCAGCCGGAACTACGACATGGGCTGGCTGAAGCTGACCGATCTGCACACGGGCAGGCTGATCTACCAGGATATGAACTTTTATCGACCGCAGCTGGGCCCGCAGGCATCGGGCGCGGTGATGCGGGCGGTGACGGAGCGGCGGCAGGGCGCGGTGGCGTGGAGCCAGGACGGGCGATATTTTGTGGCGTCTTCGGGGACGGCGAACGTGGCCTTCGATATGCAGACGCAGACGACGGTGAAGCTGAAGGGCGATCTGCACGACCTGACGGAGAGCCGGATGGTGTTTGTGGACGCGGACAAGATGGCCTATGAATGCGACTGGGGATTCAAGGCGGGCGGGCCGCTGGACACGTTCAAGATGTGCTTCAGCACGTTTCCCGGCGGGATGCCGCTGAACACGTTCACGATGGGGCGGGTGTGGCTGGGTAGCCTGACCAAGAGCCCGTTTGTGTTGACGGGGCCTTCGGAGGGGTCAGCGGCGGCGCTGTTCGATCCGGCGACGGGGAAGATAAGGGCGACCTACGCGATGGAGCCGGTGGACATGGCGGGAAGGATGGTTGCGCGGGAGGCGATCGGCGGGGGGATTGAGGCGGGCGAGCTGGGCGGCGCGATGGCAAAAGCGGCGGCGCCGATGACGCCGTTGTATTCGCCGGAGACGGTTTATTTCAGCCGGGACGGGCGTTTTCTGGCGCTGTCGGATCGGGGACGCGGGGCGGTGTGGGACTTGACCACGGGCAAACAGACGGCGCTGACCGGGCCATTCCGCAATGCGGTGTTCGACGGCGAAGACAAACTCGAGGCCCGGATTCACCAGTGGGAGCTGAAGCCTTCGCGCAATCTTTCGATTGACCGGAGGACGGGCAAAGTGGCGGCCACGCTGGACTGGCGGACGGAACAGATCCAGTACGGAAGCGCGCTGGTGGATTACAAGCCGTTTCTGCCGGAGCAGACGGTGGATCGCGAAGTGACGATTGAGGCGGCGGATGCGGCGACGGGCTCGGCGCTGTGGTCGCGGAACTTCAAGTGGAGCGCGCCTCTGATTCTGCAGCCGGACAACGATAAGCAACTGCTGCTGGTGGCGGATCGCAAGGACGAGACGGGAGGCGATGAAGTGGACCATCACCGCGACCTGGTGCTGCGAACGTCAGACCAGATAAGGGAGTTTGAAGAGCGCGGGCTGGTGGTGGAGGTTCTGGACGCGAGGACCGGCGCACGCGAGCGCATTTATGTTGCGCCGGAATTGCCGGGGCGCAACGGCGATCATCGTTCGGCAAACCTGTTCGACGGGTTGCTGACGGTTTATGGAAGCTACAACAATTCAGTGGTGTACGACGCGGCGACAGGCAAGCGGCTGATGGCGTTTTTCGGGAAAGTGCTGACGGCGGACTCGAAAGCGGGACTAGTGGCGGGGACGAACAAGCCGCAGGAGGTGTCGATCTACGACGTGAATACGGGAAAGAGGCTGGAGACGGTGATGCTGGACAATTATCCGCTGGCGGCGCGGTTTGTTCCGGGGACGCGGACGCTGCTGGTGCTGAGTGCTACGCAGAGGGTGTATCGGATTGAGGCGGCGGGGAATGCGGCGGCGCCGAGCGAGGGGGCAGCAGAGCACTGATGCAGGGCTGGGCACTGCGTGGGTTTTTCGCTTACCATCGCATGCTATGAGGAAATGGGTCATCGCTACTGCACTAATTCCCGCCGCGGCTGGTTTGCTGATTTCGACTCTGGCAGCCGCGCAGCAAACACACAACCAGTACGAGCCGCCGAACGCGCCCGGGGCCGGTCAAAAACTGCTGGCTCAATTTGAAGGCAACTGGGATGTGGTGAAGACGTTTTTTCCGATGAAGGGGGAGCCGAGGGTAGCGAAGGGGACGTGCCGGCAGTATATGGTGCAGGAGGGCAAGTTTCTGGAATCGGACTTTACGTTCTTCAATGCGGACGGAACCAAGGGTAGTGGCACTGGAATCTCCGGCTTCGACTCCAAAACGAATCGCTTCACGACGGTGTGGTTCGACTCGCGGCAGACGACGATGTCGATTCGCCAGAGCGACGGCAGGTTCGACGGCAAGAACATCGTGCTGTGGGCTACGGCTCTCGATCCCGATGATCCTGGGCGTAAAACCGTGGCCCGCGCGCATCTTGAAGACGGCGGCCGGGTTCTTGTCCATCGCCATTACCTGATTGACGATAAGGGGAATGAGCGGCTGATGATCGAACTGCGGCTGACGCGGAAGTAGCTGCTCAAATTTGCCCAGACAATTCGTTGACTCCGCCCTCTAAATCGCGTATTCTGGAGTCCTTGCGCGGTGTTGCGCCTGGGGTCTGTGACCACGGTTCCGGACCCGGCCGGAAGAACCCTTGAAGGGGAGACCGCCGGCGCAGGCCACCTTCTGTTGGCGGTCAGCATTCCTTTCCAGCAGAGCCAGGAGCCCAACGAGGGCGAATGCCGCAATCCTCACCCGAACAGGTTTGGGAGAGTGTCAAGAGTTTTTATTCCCGCGCGAAACGGGCGGGAGAGCGCGTTTTGCGTGGAGTTTTTCGGCCCATTGCGGCCAGTCGGCCGGTAGCGGCCAGAGCGAGAGCGAGGCAGGAGAGAGATGTCGACCTTTGTTCCCAGCGGCAAGAACATTGACCGCAAGTGGTACGTGATGGATGCCGCGGGCCAAACCGTGGGCCGGCTGGCCACCAAGGCCGCCGATGTGCTGAGCGGCAAGCTGAATCCGAAGTACGTCCCCTACATCGACATGGGCGACCATGTCATCGTGATCAACGCGGAAAAGGTAAAGCTGACCGGGCTGAAAAGCGAAAAGAAGATGTATCGGCGCTATACCGGGTTTCCGGGCGGGCTGCGCGAGGAGTCGTTTACTCGGCTGATAAATCGCAAGCCGGAGAAGGTACTGGAAGAAGCGATCAAGGGCATGCTACCGAAGAACAAGATCGGCCGGCAGATGGGCACCAAGCTGAAGGTGTACCGCGGGGACAAGCACCCGCACCAGGCGCAGATGCCGGTGGCGAAGTAAAGGCAGGGACCGAGGGACCAAGGGACCAAGGGACCGAGCAGACAAGTCCGGAAACTGGCGGCGAGTTGGGTTTTGGAACGGCGAGCTGAAGGCTGACGGCTGAGAGCTAAGAGGATTGAATGGCAGATCTGGTTCAGTATTACGGCACGGGACGGCGAAAGTCGGCGATTGCGCGTGTTTTTCTGCGTCCGGGCACGGGCGAGTGGAAGGTCAACGGCAAAAAGTTCGACGAGTATTTCGTCACCGAGCAGCAGCGCGTGGCGGCCAAGCGGACGCTGGTGGTGGTTGAGATGGTTTCGAACTTTGACGTTGTCACCACCGTCAAGAGCGGCGGGGTGGCGGCGCAGGCCGACGCGGTGAAGATGGGCGTGGCGCGCGCGCTGATCGAGTTCAACCCGGAACTGCGCAAGACGCTGAAGGCCGAAGGGCTGCTGACCCGCGACGCGCGCCAGAAAGAACGCAAGAAGTACGGGCAGAAGGGCGCCCGCAAGAGATTCCAGTTCAGCAAGCGCTAGAGCGCTTGCAAGTGGTCAGTGAACAGTGGTCAGTGATCAGAGACGCCGGTATTCGAGGTTGATCACTGAGCACTGATTACTGATCACAGGTATTTCACTTTCCCGCTTTGGCGGGCCTAAATCCGGGCGCCGGCATCGACCACCCGGATGCAATTCAATGAGGAGGAGTCTTGGCAACCATCACCATGAAGGAGCTGCTCGAAGCGGGAGTTCACTTCGGGCATCAGACCAAGCGCTGGAATCCGAAGATGAAGGAGTACATCTTTGGCGAGCGCAACGGTATTTACATCATCGACCTGCAGAAGACGCTGAAGCTGTTCAAGGACGCGTCGAAGTTTGTAAGCGAACTGTGCGCGGGCGGCAAGACGATCCTGTTTGTCGGCACCAAGCGCCAGGCTCAGGACGCGGTGGCCGAGGAAGCGACACGCGCCAGCATGCCGTATATCAACCAGCGATGGCTGGGTGGGCTGCTGACCAACTGGGTGACGGTGCAGAAGAGTGTAAAGCGCCTTCAGGAACTGGACGAGATGGCGAGCGACGGTCGCTACGACCTGTTGACCAAGAAGGAAGTGATTCGGCTGGAGCGGGAGCGCAAGCACCTGCAAGCAAATTTGGCCGGCATCAAGAACATGAAGCGCCTGCCGGACGCGCTGTTTGTGGTGGACTCAAACAACGAAGGCATTGCGGTGAAGGAAGCGCGCAAGCTGGGCATTCCGGTGGTTGCGGTGGTGGACACCAACTGCGATCCCACGGTAGTGGACTATGTGATTCCGGGCAACGACGATGCGCTGCGCGCGATTCGGCTGTTTACCTCGAAGATTGCCGATGCGGCGGCCGAGGGCCTGAACCTGGTGGGCGACAAGGCGTTCCAGGAAGAGGCGCCCGAGGCTGTGGCCGAAGAGGGAGTGCCCATCGAGGCGGCCTCGACCGAGGAAGTGGATTTGGAGGCGGCGCTGGGCGGCGGGATCCGCAAGGCTCCGGCGGCGGTGGCGGCGTTGCTGGAAGAGGCTGAGGCCGCCGAAGGCGGCGACTAGACATTCTGCGCACCAGCGCGTGCATGAGGAGAAGCGTGGCGCGCAACCCGTGCCACGCTTTATTTATGCCTTGCGGCATGAGGCAAGAGAGATTCTCAAAAAAAGAGATTGGAAAAAGAGAGAGATGACGACAGTGAGCGAGAAGATTGATGCAAAGCTGGTGAAGGAACTGCGGGAGAAATCCGGCGCGCCGATGGGCGACTGCCTGAAGGCGCTGCAGGAGACCAAGGGAAACATGGAAGAGGCCTTTGTGGTGCTGCGCAAGCGCGGCGTGGCCAGCGCGCAGAAGAAAGCGGCGCGGAGCACGAACGAGGGCGCGGTTGGCCACTATATCCACGCGGGCGGCAAGATCGGCGTGCTGGTTGAGATCAACTGCGAGAGCGATTTCGTGGCCCGCACCGAGGACTTCCAGGAGCTGATGAAGGATATCGCGATGCACATCGCGGCCAGCGATCCGCGCTACATCAAGCCGGAGGACGTTACCGCCTCAGATCTGGAGCGCGAGAAGGAGATCTATCGCGCGCAGGCCGCAGCGACGGGCAAGCCCGCGCCGGTGATCGAGAAGATCGTGGACGGCAAGATGGCCAAGTTCTATGAGGAGGTTTGCCTGCTGGAGCAGCCCTTCATCAAGGAGCAGTCCATCAGCATCAAGGAGCTGATTGCACAGAAAGTGGGCAAGCTGGGCGAGAACATCACGGTGCGGCGCTTTGCGCGGTTCAAGGTGGGCGCGCCGGACTGGACTGTGGCCCAGACCAAGGCTGTGGAAGCCGCGGGCGAATAGTAGGGGCGGCCGTGGAAATGCAGCTCGAAACAAGGCGGGGCATGACAGGAAGGTCGTGCCTTGTTTTGTTTGCCGCTTTAGGGACTTTTTTCTCTGGGCCAAAACTCTCAACGTCTGATGGAAGTAAGCGCATCCCACCCACCCGGCCGAAAAAATCGCAGCGAGGACGGGGCACTCCGAGTCTGCGCGACAGCCGAAAGTGCGGCTAGGACTGGTAGCGTTCCTGATGCCAGGCCCAGGCGGTGCGGATGATGTCGTCGAGGCGGGTGTATTGGGGTTTCCAGCCCAGCTCGCGGATGGCTTTTTCAGAACTTGCTACGAGGACGGCCGGGTCGCCTGGCCGCCGTGGATGGATCTCTGCGGGAATGGGATGGCCGGTGACGCGCCGCGCCGAATCAATCACTTCCTGCACGCTGAATCCCTGGCCGTTGCCGAGATTGAGAATCAGGCAAGGGCTGGATTCAAGTGCTTCCAAGGCAAGGAGATGGGCGTCGGCCAGATCGGAAACGTGGATGTAGTCGCGGATGCAGGTGCCGTCGAGAGTGGGATAGTCGTTGCCGTAGATGCGGATGGCGGAGCGGCGGCCCAGGGCCACATCGAGAATGAGTGGAATGAGATGGGACTCGGGTTGGTGGGCTTCGCCGCGGGAGATGCCTTCGGGTCCCTCGGGTGCGCCAGCCACATTGAAGTAGCGAAGGGAGGCGAAGCGCAGGCCATGAATGCAATGAAACCAGCTCAACATGCGCTCAACCAGCAATTTTGACTCGCCGTACGCGTTGGTAGGTTGAAGGAGGGCATCTTCAGTTATGGGAACAGTTTCCGGCTCGCCATAGACGGCGGCTGTGGATGAGAAGACGAGTTTGCGGGGCCCGGAGGAAAGCATGACTTCAAGCAGACTCAAAGTGGAAGCTGTGTTGTTGCGGAAATAGATCTCCGGCCTGGACATGGACTCGCCGGCCTCAATGAAGGCCGCAAAATGCATCACGGCATCAAAGGGCGTGCCCTGGCGCGCCGCGGAGCGAAAGATTCCCTCAATGAGGGACTTGTCGGCGACGTCTCCGGCCACGAATTCCGCCCCCGCCGGCACCAGCTCGCGGTGACCGTGGCTGAGATTATCCACAACCACTGGCTGATGGCCACGTTGGAGAAGGAAGTTTGCTACGGTGGACCCAATGTAACCTGCCCCACCGGTGACTAAAGTCTTCACAAAAAATTCCTTTCTGAAATTTGAACGAAATTGGGTTAGTCTGTGTCTATTAAATCAAACAGGCAGGACTCCGCGGGCGGATGCCTTTGGGACTGAAGACCGTTTTAAGACGGCGAGCCTGTCAGTGAGATCGGCAAAACAACTTCCTTCTCTTCGGAATGATTGGATGCTTCGGATGTCCGTTCAGGAACGGAGCAGAGATGGCTTTTGAGAGTGCCTTGCGAATCTACGCATCACCCAAGTGCGCAGGGTATAACTACAACTATTTCGGGAGTCGGGCAGGAGAACATATCAACTACAATAAGGACAACAGAATTCCCATTTCCCCCATCGGATTGTCGGGGGGTAATGAGGATCGGGCGATCGAGATATGTGCCTTGGCCCGACTCATTCCCGCCATGCAGGAAGTCACACACCGTAATCGCTTGCATGAGGCTGGATAAGCCGAACCTGGGCCATGATACGCCGTAGGCATTACCCATTTTCGACGAGGGATTTAAATGATGTCGGCCACAAATTATCCGATTCGAGCCAACTTCGGCTTGCTTCCCGAGCCTGAGAGAAGTCCGGCTTCGTTTGCGACCAGTGCGCTTGTGAACCTGGCCATCCTGGCCATCATTCTGTACATAGGAATGACGGCAAAAAAGGCGATCCAGCAGCGCCAGTTTGAGCAGACGCAATTGATTTTTCCGACCAAGCCGCCTGAGCCGGTGAAGGTGAAGGTTACGCCTCCGCCGAAAATTGAGCCGCCCAAGCCGCCGGAAGTAGCGAAACTCGAGGCCCCCAAGATCAATTTGCCCAAGCCGGAGCCGAAGCCTGAGACCAAGCCGCTGGTGATGGAAGCGAAGGTAACGGTGCCGGTGATGAAGCAAGCCAAGCCGGCGATCATTCTGGCGCCCCAACCCAAGGCGGCGCTCACTGCAGCGGCCCGGCG
>CAWBIG010000219.1:0-3514 GCA_963788435.1 uncultured Acidobacteriota bacterium
AGAGTGCTGTGCCCCGAACACGAAATCGAATTCATCCTGGAGACAGCTGCCCAGTACCTTAGCCGTCCTCCTCGCCGCAGCGACATCCTCAGCGCCTTTGTAGGTATCCGCCCGCTGGTAAAGGCTTCCGGCTCCGACGCCACCAAAACTTCCGCGCTCTCTCGCGATCACACGATTCATATCGATTCTTCGGGGTTGCTCACCATCGTCGGGGGCAAGTGGACCACCTATCGCCACATGGCCGAGGACGCCGTCAATCACGCCATCACTTTGGGCCGGCTGGACGACGCGCCTTGCATCACCCGCACTCTCCGCATTCATGGTTACGTTGCGCCGGAAAAAGTGGCCGAGGAGCCCGATTGCCCCTACCGCGCGGAAGATTGCGATCCACTCCTGGTTTATGGCGCCGATGCCGAGGCCGTTGGCGCACTGGCCGCGGCGGATCCGCGCCTGGCCGAGCCGCTCGATCCCGAATTGCCCATCATCGGCGCCCAGATAATTTGGGCGGCGCGCGAAGAAATGGCGCGGACGCTCGATGACGCTCTCGCGCGGCGCACGCGGGCACTCCTGCTCAACGCTGCTGCCGCCGAGCGCATGGCGCCGGCCTCCGCTGCCCTGATTGCGCAGGAATTGGGCAAGGATTCGAGCTGGGCCGAAGAACAAGTTGCAACCTTCTTGAAATTGGCGGCTCAATATAATGTTGGCGCACCCGTTCCGGCTGGATCTCCGAGTGCCGGCCCGGACGGCGCATCTTGAAAACTTCACCACGACCGTCCGCATCGAATACACGGAACACCGCAACCCGCTTCAGCAGTCAACAAAAGGAGTAACTATGGCCTCCACAGCCGCAGGAATCGCACCTCTGACCACCCTTAAGGCATGGACGGAATTGGAAGCTCACGCCAAGAGCATGGGCCAAACGCATCTTCGCGAGCTTTTCGCCAACGATCCCGAGCGCGGCGAGCGCATGACTGCGCAAGGCGCGGGCCTGTTCCTCGACTACTCAAAGAACCGGATCACGGATGAGACGCTTCGGCTGCTCCTCCAGCTTGCGGAGCAATCGGGCCTCCGCCAGCGAACGGAGGCGATGTTCAGCGGCGAGAAGATCAACATTACCGAGAATCGCGCCGTGCTGCACGTTGCACTGCGCGCGCCGAAGGGCGAGGTCCTCCGCGTGGATGGCGAAGACGTTGTTCCCAGGGTGCACGAAGTCCTAGACCGTATGGCGGCCTTTGCGGACCGCATTCGCAGCGGAGAATGGAAAGGCCACACCGGCCAGCCGATCCGCAACGTCATCAACATCGGCATCGGCGGCTCCGACCTCGGCCCGGTCATGGCCTACGAAGCATTGCGTTACTACTCCGATCGCAACATGTATTTCGGCTTCGTCTCCAACGTCGATTCGACCGACTTCGCCGAAGCTGTCCTCGGCCTCGATCCCGCCGAAACGCTGTTCATCGTCTCCTCCAAGACCTTCACCACGCTGGAAACCATGACCAACGCGCACACAGCGCGCGAGTGGCTGTTGCTCGGCCTTAAAGACGAAGCTGCCATCGCGAAACACTTCGTGGCCGTCTCCACCAACGCCGATGCCGTCTCCAAGTTCGGCATCGACACCGCCAATATGTTCGGCTTTTGGGACTGGGTCGGCGGCCGCTATTCCATGGACTCCGCCATCGGCCTCTCCACCATGATCGCCATCGGCCCTGAGCACTTCCAGGCCATGCTGCACGGTTTCCACCAGATGGACGAGCACTTCCGCGCCACTCCTTACGAGCGTAACCTACCGGTGCTGCTCGCGCTGCTCACCGTCTGGTATACCGAGTTTTTTGGCGCGGAAACGGTCGCTGTGCTGCCGTACGAGCAGTACCTCAAGCGTTTTCCCGCGTACCTGCAGCAGCTCACCATGGAGTCGAACGGCAAGTCGGTTACGCTTTCCGGCGCGCGCGTCAACTATGCTACCGGCCCCATTTATTGGGGCGAGCCCGGCACCAACGGCCAGCACTCTTTCTATCAGCTGATCCACCAGGGCACGCGTCTCATCCCCTGCGACTTCATCGGATTCAGCCGCGCGCTCAGCCCGCTTGGCCCTCATCACGACCTGCTCATCGCCAATGTTTTTGCCCAGGCTGAAGCCCTGGCCTTCGGCAAAACCGCCGACCAGGTCCGCGCCGAGGGCACGCCCGACTGGCTCGTTCCGCATCGCGTGTTCGAAGGCAACCGCCCCTCCAACGTGCTTTTCGCCGAGCGCCTCACTCCCGAAGTGCTGGGCAAACTGGTCGCGCTCTACGAGCACAGCATCTTCACCCAAGGCGTGATCTGGCAGATCAACTCCTTCGACCAGTGGGGCGTCGAGTTGGGCAAAGCCCTCGCCCAGCGCATCGTTCCCGAGCTTGAGAGCAAAGCCGAACCGGAGCTGAAGCACGACAGCTCCACCAACAACCTCATTCGCCGCTATCGCCATTCCAAGGAGTAGCCCATGCCCCCGCGTGGATTCGACCATCCCCTTTACGTTCTTCCCTTCGACCATCGCGGTTCGTTTGAGACCGGTATGTTTGGCTGGCACGGCGACCTGAGCCCGGACCAGACCGCGCAGATTGCCGCCGCCAAGCAGGTTATCTACGACGGATTCAAAGCCGCCATCGAGCAAGGCGTGGCCAAAGACAATGCCGGCCTGCTGGTAGATGAGCAGTTCGGCGCGGAAATCCTCCGCGACGCCAGCCGCCGCGGCTTCATCACGGCATGCCCGGCGGAAAAGAGCGGGCAGGAGGAATTCGACTTCCAATACGGTGAGGATTTTGCCGCGCACATCGAAGCATTCCACCCAACTTTTTCCAAGGTGCTGGTGCGCTACAACCCCGAGGGCGACGCCGCGCTCAATCGCCGCCAGACAGAACGCCTGCGCCGCCTTTCCGACTACCTCGTAAGCGCCAACCGCAGTCTTTTCATGTTCGAGCTGCTGGTGCCGGCAGAGAAAGCGCAGCTCGACCGCGTCCATGGCGACAAGAAAGTTTACGATGACGAGATCCGGCCGCGCCTCATGGTCCAGGTCATCGAAGAGCTTCAGGATGGCGGCGTTGAGCCCGACGTTTGGAAGATCGAAGGCCTCGATCGCCGCGAGGACTGCGAAAAGATGGTCGCTGCGGCGCGCCGCAACGGACGCGATGCTGTTGGCTGCATCATTCTTGGCCGCGGCGAAAACGAAGAGAAAGTCCGCGAGTGGCTTTCCACCGCTGCGTCGGTGCCAGGCTTCATTGGTTTTGCCGTCGGCCGCACAGACTTCTGGGCGCCACTCTCCGCCTGGCACGCGGGCAAGTTGCCGCGCGAAACCGCGGTCGCGCAAATCGCCCAGCACTACCGCGAGTTCGTGGACATCTTTGAGAGCAGCCGCAGAGAAGCCGCGGCTTGAAGAGAAAATCGGAAGGAATGGTGCGCCCGGAGACCCGCCGAGGCGGGGAACTCCCAACCGAATCCTGGAAAACATATAAACTGAACCGAGCACGTCACATAACAC
>CAWBIG010000220.1:0-15444 GCA_963788435.1 uncultured Acidobacteriota bacterium
GATTGAGAAGGCCGGGGCGGAGCTGCGTTTGTTGTCCGAGGTGCTGGTCCTGCTGGAACGGGAAGAGGTTTCGGCGGCGAAGCTGAAGGAATTGCAGGCGAAAGTGCGGAGGGATGGAGAAGCTGCGTCCAAGGCAATCCGGCGCCTGGCGTCGCTGGCCGATACGATTGCGGGGCGGCATAACCGGCTGGTGCGGCCGCTGGACCCGGTGCTGTTCTGGAGCGCGCAGTTTGTATTTCTGGCGGAGCGGTGGCAAAAGCGGCACGGCAAAGCAATCCGGGTGTGGCTGGAGACGGCCGGCGAGACTGGAGGCGCTGGCATCGCTTGCAGCGTTCGCATTCGAGCATCCGGAATACGCGTTTGCGGAATTCGCGGAGGAGATGCCGCTGTTTGAAGCTGAGGATCTGGCGCACCCGCTGATAACGCCGGGTAAGGCGGTGGGCAACGATGTGCGGCTGGACGGCGACGGCCAGGTGATGATCCTGAGCGGGCCGAACATGGCCGGGAAGAGCACTTTCATCCGCTGCATTGGGGTGAACGCGGTGCTGGCGCAGTGCGGCGCGCCGGCGTGCGCGCGGCGGGTGCGAATGTCGCCATTGCGGGTGGCCGCATCGATTTGCGTGCTGGACTCGCTGAGCGGGGGCGTGTCACGGTTCTATGCGGAGATTCGGCGGGTGAAGGCGATTGCGGAATTGGCGGAGGGCGGACTGCCGGTGCTGTTCCTGCTGGACGAGCTCTTGTCCGGGACCAGCTCGCATGACCGGCTCAAAGGGACGGAGTTCGTGGTGCGCACTTTGGCGGATCACGGCGCCATCGGGGTGGTGAGCACGCACGACCTGGCGTTGACACGGATCCCCGAAGCGATGGATGGGCGCGCATTTAACGCGCACTTTCAGGACCGGCTTGCGGGGGATGCGCTGGTGTTCGATTTCAGGTTGCGGCCGGGGCCGGTGGAGACGAACAACGCGCTGAAGCTGATGCGGGCCATTGGCCTGGGAGTGGGCAACGAAGGCTGGCCGGCGCCCCCCACGCACAATCCCAAAAATGACTCGAACCGGTGAAACGTAACCCGGTTGTGGGATGCGAATCGGGCGGTGTGAGTGTACGCTAGAGGTTGAAATCAGGAGAGATGCGCATGCAGGAAACGGTACCGGCAGCGAGCCTGAGCGGCTTTTTGGAGAAGATTGAACGGCGGACGCTGCGACCAGGGGTGGTGGGGCTGGGATATGTAGGTCTTCCGCTGACGCAGTTGTTTGCCAACCGCGGATTTCGCGTAATCGGAATCGATATAGATAGCAGGAAGACTGAGCGGCTGATGCGCGGGGAGAGCTACATCAGGCATATTCCTTCGACGGCGATCGCCCAGATCGTGGAGCAGGACCGGTTGATGGCGACCGCCGATTTTTCCGCGGCGTCGGAAGCCGATACGCTGAGCATCTGCGTGCCTACGCCGCTGGACGCCATGCGGCAGCCGGACCTGACGGCGGTGCGCAACACAGTGGAGTCACTTGTGCCGCACTTGAGACCGGGACAACTGGTGATCCTGGAGAGCACAACGTATCCGGGAACGACTACGGAAGTGGTGATACCAATCCTGGAGAAGACGGGGCTGAAGATAGGCGAGGAATTGTTTGTGGGCTACTCGCCGGAGCGCGAGGATCCAGGCAATCCGAACTTCACGGCGCAGACGATTCCCAAGGTGGTGGGCGCCAACGACCCGGCATCGCGCCAGGCGCTGGAGGCATTTTACGGAGCGGCGTTCGACAGTATCGTGCCGGTCTCCTCTTGCGAGGCCGCGGAGATGGTGAAGATCCTGGAGAACATTTACCGCTGCGTGAACATTGCGCTGGTAAATGAGCTGAAGCTGCTTTCGCAGCGGATGGGCCTGAATATCTGGGAGGTGATCGACGCGGCGCGGACCAAGCCGTTCGGGTTCCAGGCGTTTTATCCGGGGCCGGGACTGGGAGGCCACTGCATCCCGATCGATCCATTTTATCTTTCATGGAAGGCGCGGCAGTACGATTTTTCGACGCGATTCATCGAGCTGGCCGGCGAAGTGAACACGGCCATGCCGTACGAAGTGGTGGCGCGGGTAGGCGAGTTTCTCAACGCGCGTGGAGTGGCTTCGACCGCGGCGCGGCTTTTGGTGCTGGGACTGGCTTACAAGAAGAATGTTGACGATTGCCGCGAGTCGCCGGCGATAAAGATTCTGAAGCTGCTGGCCGACCGGGGGTATTCGATTGTTTATTACGATCCATTGGTGACGGGGTACGTCTCGCACCGTTACGGGGGCCTGCCTGGGACCGAACTGAAGGAGTTGACCGACGCCGACCTGAAGGGTGCGGACGCCACGCTGCTGCTGACCGACCACGATGCATACGACTATGACCGGATTGTGAGGCTGTCGCAGCTTGTGATTGACACCCGCAACGCCACCAAGAACGTGCGTGTGAACCGCGAGAAGATCGTACAGGCCTGAAATGAGAACAAACGTGGCTCGACGGATTGCAGTCATCGGCAGCGGGTACTGGGGCCGGAACCTGGTGCGCAACTTTCATCAGCTTGGCGCGCTGCACACGGTGTGCGATGGGAATCCGCGGGTGGAATCGGAAATCCGCGAGAAATATCCGCAGGCCATATTCCGGAGGAACTACGCCGAAGTGCTGGCAGACGCTGACGTGGACGCGGTGGTGGTGGCCACGCCCGCGGTCACGCATTTCGAAATGGCGCGGCAGGCGATGGAGGCGGAAAAGGACGTTTACGTAGAGAAGCCGCTGGCGCTGAATGTGGACGAGGGCGCGGAACTGGCGCGGCTGGCGGAGCGGAGCGGGCGGATCGTGATGGTCGGCCACATTCTGCAATACCATCCCGCGGTGCTCAAGCTGAAGGAACTGATCGTTGCCGGCGGCCTGGGCCGCATCCATTATATCTATTCAAACCGGCTGAATATGGGCAAAATCCGCACGGAGGAGAATATCCTGTGGAGCTTTGCGCCGCACGACATCAGCGTGGTGCTGAGCATGCTGGACGAAGACCCCACGAGCGTGACCTGCGAAGGCGGCGAGTATTTGAATCGCGGCGTGGCGGATGTGACGCTGAGCCAGCTTACCTTTTCGAGCGGGGTTCGAGCGCACATCTTCGTGAGCTGGCTGCATCCCTTCAAGGAGCAGCGGCTGGTGGTGGTGGGGTCGGAGAAGATGGCGGTATTCGATGACACCGCGGCCGACAAATTGGTTCTGTATTCGCATCGCGTGGAGTGGAAGGATCGCGTGCCCAACGCGGTGAAGGCCATGGGCGAGAAGGTGGAACTGGAAGACGCCGAGCCGCTCAACATGGAGTGCCGGCATTTCCTGGAATGCGTGGAACAACGCAAGACGCCCAAGACCGATGCGCGCGAAGGACTGCGGGTGCTGAAAGTGCTGGCTGCGTGCGAGGAAGCGCTGCAGACTCATCGCGTGATTCCGATTACGAAGCATTTGGAGCCTGCCGGCAAAGAGTACTTCGCGCACCCGACAGCAATTGTCGATGAGCCGGCGCAAATCGGGCGGGGCACGAAGATCTGGCACTTCTCGCACATCCTTCCCGGAGTGAGCATCGGCGAACGGTGCATCTTCGGACAGAACTGCCAGGTGGGCGAGAAGGTTACGATCGGCAATAACGTGAAGGTGCAGAACAACGTCTCCATCTACACCGGCACGGTGATGGAGGACGATGTATTTCTGGGTCCCTCGTGCGTGCTGACTAACGTGACCAATCCGCGATCGCAGGTGAATCGGCACGCGCTGTATGAGAAGACGGTGATCCGGCGCGGAGCTACGGTAGGAGCCAACGCAACCATCGTGTGCGGCATCGAGCTGGGCCGTTATTGTTTCATTGCCGCGGGAGCGGTGGTGGCGCGCAGCGTGCCCGATTACGCGCTGATGGTGGGTAACCCGGCGCGGCAAAAAGGCTGGATGAGCCGGCACGGACACCGCCTGGGCGCGCCGGACGCGAAGGGCGTCATGGTTTGTCCGGAGGGCGGATATCGGTACGCCGAAATCAAGCCGGGCGTGCTGCGCTGCCTGGATCTGGACGAAGATGCGCCGCTGCCGAAGGAGCAGTCGGTGGGCGCGAAATCGTACGATGATTTCAAAGAGAGCGCGGAAGTAGAACAGGCCGTGTAGCGGCGCGTCACGCGTCGTTGCTACGGTTCCCACCAATCAAAGGCGAGCATGCGTGGATAAAAGAGTCCCGCGCGGACCGGTGTGTCGCGCCCATGGAGACCGTGCAGGACTTCAGCGTAAGTCTCAAGTTGCGGCGCGAAAAGCTCGCGCAATCGCGGCAGAACCTGGGCCGGATCAAGCCCATCGGCGTGCGCCGATTTGTAATCGACGATCCACCACACGTCTGAGCCCTCGGCCTGCGGTCGAGCACCGGCGCGGAAAATGCGATCCAACTGCACGGTGTGTATGGCCCCGTTCACAATGCCGGTCCAGCGAATTTCGTTGCCGGCCTGGTCGTGGGGCGAAAGAATCCAATCGCCGATCGGGTCCCGAGCGGCGCGATGGGCGAGTTCAAGCGCCTGCGTGGCCAGATTTTCCGCGGCGCTTTGGTCCATTCCGATCGCCCGAATTCGCGTGGCGACGCGAGAGAGGAATGCCTGAAGTGTGGACTGATGCACTTCCATTCCCGCGGCGCGCTGCCGTGCAATCTCTTCCATGAAGGAGTGAACCGCGATGCCGAGCGCGCGCGACTCCATGCCGCCCTGGTGCCGCGTGAACAGAACGGCCGCACCATCGCCTGACAGCGGCGGCCGCGTTGCTGAATGGCGTAAAGGCTGCGGCGGAGGGAAATCGCGCGGCAGACGGCGCACGAGGGCGTGCTTTGGTGGCGCTGGCATCTCCACAACGTTGTTGCCGCTAGCTGCAATGTCGGCCACTTGCGGGGTCTCGTCTTCGGCCCGCCAACTGGCATACTGCTCGCGAATCTGCGCCTCAAATGCGGGCCAAGCGACGCTGAGCAGGCTTTCCGGAGGCTTGCAGAGCTCGCCGGTGCTGCTCTGGAACTCGATGCGCGTAAAGAGATGAAGCTCTTCACGCGCGCGCGTGGCGGCAACGTAGAAGACTCGCCGCATCTCCTGGCGTTCGCGCTTACGGCGTTCGCCGTCAACCCATGCTTTCGCGCCGCCACGGTCGGCTCCTTTGGGTTGAAATGGAGCAATCAGGAATTCCGTAATCTCGTCCGCGTCATCGGTGTCCGCCAGGCCGCGTTCCAGCCAGGAGAGCATCCTTGGCGTTGTGATTGCGGTGCGAGCCTGGAGGTCGGGAATAATAACGATTTCGAATTCCAGGCCCTTGGACTTGTGAATGGTCATCAGCTGCACCCCGCAATTACCGTCGGCTTCGGGATCGGGTTGGCCGCTCAGTTTTTCCAGAGCTGCATCAAGCTGGTGGCCAAGCAGGTCGGGCTCGCCATTGGGCAGGTGATCAAGGCATCGCCAGAGCATGTCGAGATTGTTGCGTCCCTGAGCGTCTACGCATGCAGCTCCGCCAAGACTGAGCCAGACTTGCTCGACCCAGGTGCCCAGCGCGGACGCGGGGAGCGCGGAACGCAACGCGGGCGCAGCATCGAGAGCATTGAGCAAACGTGAAGCAGCCGCGCGGCCCTCGATGCTGAGCAGATGTTCGCGCTCGCGCAATGCTTCGAGGATGGGGCGCTGCGCGCCGTCGTTACCGCTAATTGTGTACAGGTCGGAGAGCGGCAGACCGCACCACGGCGCGCGCAGCACTCCTAGCCATGCCACGCGATCCTCAGTAAAGTAAAGTGCTCGTGCGAGCGCCAGCGCATCCAGCACCTCCGGCCGCATGGCCAGCGGCTCCAGCTCGACAGCGCGAAAGGCAACCCCTGCCTGGCGAAGCGCCTGCGCGATCGGCGTCAGCGATGAGCGGGTGCGGCCGAGCACGGCGATACGGTACTTCTCGCCGCTCGCGCAAGCCTGAACTGTGCGGGCAAAATGACGCTGGATGAGTTCGACCAATTCGGCGATTTGCGAGGTGGTTGATTCTTCGCGAGCATCCGCGGCATCCTGTCGGTCCTGTTCGGAGTCGGGATTTCCGCCGTGGAAGAGCGGCCGTCTCGGAACGAACTTCGTGTGCAGCTCGATGCAGGGGCCAACTGAAGCATTGGCCAGTCGCGCCGGTTCCGAAGAGCCGAATTGGACGCCGCTTTCGTCGTCTTCAGCGAAGGCTGCGCGGAAAGTCTCATTGAGCGCAGCCACAAGTTCGGGCGCGGTGCGAAAGTTGGCAGTGAGGCGCACATCGCCAAGTTTGTGCCGTTCGCCATCCGCAAGTTCCAGGCCGAGGGACTGAACGCGGGCAAACAATTCGGCATCGGCTTCACGGAAGAAGTAGATGGACTGCATGGGGTCGCCGACTACGAAGAGCGTGCGGCCAGCGGGATCGGGCCATGCGGAGACAAGGGCAGAGAGAAGCTGGTGCTGGCGGCGGCTGGTGTCCTGGAATTCGTCCACCAGCAGGTGATGAATCTCATCGCCAATCGCCAGGGCCGCGTCGGTTGGACGGCCGCTTTCATCCTGGAGCACGCGCCGCGCGGCCTGCGCCACTTCCACAAAGTCCGCGACCCCGGCTTCCGCGAAGGTCACCTGCAACTCGCCGGCAGCGTGATGAAGCAGCGTGAAGGCGGCGCGGATAATGCGCCACTCTTCATCGGTATAGCTGGCGGGCGGAAGTCCACGAACCGCATGGAGCGCATTCGCCAGGCCGGGCACGCTGAAAAGGTCCTGCGCGAATGCGAGCATACGCGTCTTTTCCGAACGCGCCCCCGCGGGGAATCCGTGAAGCTTGTTGACAGTCTCCCGGACTTCGCCGTTATCCTTCATCACCAGGCCGGCAAGGCATTCGAACCCCTGGCGCGCGTCCTCCAGCTCTTCCGTCGATTGCCACGGGCCGGAAGGGAAGTCCGCCATCTCAGCCAGTTCACGGTGCAAACCATTTTCGTGGTTCGCGCAAGCGAATCGCGCCAGGGCCATCGCCTCTTTATAAGCTCCGGGCGCGGTGGCGAGCAGCCGATCGACTTTGAAGAGCGCGGCACGAATGGCGCGCGCTAAAGGCAACTCCAGGCGCTTGCGCAGGTCCTCCCAATCCTGCTCGCGGTTGAGGACGAAGTCCTGCATCCAACGTTCGCGGTCCCGCAACATCTGCGCCAGGTGTTCTTCAATCTCATGCCAGTTGTTATCGCGCCAATCGAGCAGGATCTCGATGGCCCCGGCGAGTTCCGCGTTTGCCGGACGATCGTCGGCGCCGAGTTGCATCAGGGTTGCGCGGGCGGCGCGGCGATAAAGCTCGTCGGGGTTGTCGCTGATGGTGAGGCCGCTGCCGAGGTTGGACAGCAGGGGCTGGCGCGCGGCGATCTCGGCGCAGAACGAATCAATGGTAGAGATGCGCAATTGCGACGAGAGCTCGAGAAGGCTCCAGCCGAGCCGGCGGGAACGCTCCAGAGCGCGTGCAGCCAGTTGCTCCATTGAATTCTCTTCCGCCTCCGGCGCCGTCGATGTTGTAGCTTTTTCCAACTCGGCCAGGATGCGGTTGCGCATCTCCGCGGCGGCGGCGCGCGTAAACGTGATGGCGACGATCTGCGATGGATCGTCGACTTCGCCCAGCAGCCGCAGGAATCGGCGCGTGAGCAGATCGGTTTTGCCCGATCCTGCAGGCGCCTGCACCATGACGGAGCGTGCGGGGTTAAGCGCCTGCTCGCGCTGCGCCTGGTCGGGAGGAGCGGACAGCGTGCGCTCAGGCATCGCCGTCCTCCTTGTCGTCATCGTTCTCGACGAACTCCGGTACGCGCTCCTGGATGCGGCACAGTGCATGCAGGCCGCAGCGCTCACAGGTCTTTGGCGGATCGCGGGGGTCCACATCGGCGCGTCCGGAGAGAAACTCGCGCCCCAGTTTCTCGATTTCCTCGCGCCATTCCATCAGTTGCTCGGCTTGAAATGGACGTTTCACCAGGGCGCACGTTTGGCCGAGATCCGGCAGCAGCGTTTCCAGAGCGTTGCCCACGCTGCCCGCAAACGACATATCCTTGCCGGTCCGCACTTTTGCGAAGACCAGGCCGCCAAAACCCTGGCCGTTTCTAAGCCCAAACCCCGCGTATAACGGCAGCTGCAAATCTTCCGCCCTTGGCAGTTTCCACGCGCGGTCCGTCGCCGTTCCGGTTTTGTAATCAATCACCAGAAATGTGCCGTCATTCAGCCGGTCAAGCCGGTCCAACCGCAAGTTGAGCGGCAGACCGGCAATGTTGACGGGTCTTTCCAATTCGGTTTCTTCCACTACGAACTCGGCGCGCGTCCGTTCGTATTCGAGCCACGTCACTATCAGCCGCGACAGCCGCTGTTCTTCCAGCACAAGATAACGCGCCGGCATCTGCTCGCGAACGCGGCTGAGGGTTGCCTGTCATCGCGCTGCGCACATGCTGCGCAACGAAGGCGTTCAGTTCCGCTAATGCGCGCAGATCGGCCAGCGACCGCAGTCCATACGGCGGTCCTCCCCACACTGCGTGCAGCACCGCGTGGACCAGCACGCCGCGCTCGAGGGGTGTGAGGCTGGCTTCCGCAGGGTCCCACGTCTCCGCCTGCAATCGGGCGGTAGCAAATGCCTTGAACGGGCAATTCGACTGTGCCGTAATCACGCTCGAGCCGCCATGCACAGCGGCGGGCGGGTGAGAGCCATCGCCTGAGGCGATCGCAAGCGGCACCCGGCTCGTATCTTCATAGGGAACCGCAATCGGGTCCGCAAACGGCGGGGCAGCGAGCTCGCGCGGTATCTCCTGCGGCGCCGCGGCTAGTTGCGCAACGAGCCGGGAAGGCCGCGCATCGGCACCGTCCACGTGCGCGGAATAACTGAATCGAACATCCGGCGCGGACCGAAGCAACCGCTCGGTGACCGCCTGTGCCAGTTCCCAATCGAGCTTAGGGGAGGCGTGCGGCATTCCCGCCTCGCGCTGCACCGCGGGCGGCAACAGCGGGTTCATTTTGCCGCAACCAGGCCATGCGTTTTCATCCGCACCAAGGAACCAGATAGCGTCGGCTTCAAGGCCGGCCGATTCAGCCGGTCCCGCAATCACAATCGGCGCGTCTTCCGACTCCGGCGCGAATAGCGTCTCGTCCAGTGCGGCGCGCAGCTCCCTGAAAAAATCGCTCCAGCTCATGCGCTGCCCGTCGAAGCCCAGCGAACCGCACGCCTCCAACGCCTGGCGCCATCGGCGGGCGGCCTGGAACTCCCCACTGGATTGCGCGTGCGCGCCTGGCCAGCCTGCCGCTTCCAGCAGATCACTGGCAATCTCCGCCCACTCGAATGGGCTCCGCTCGCGTCCTTCCGCGGCGGCCAGGCGTCGGTGGGCAGTCTGCACGCGTTCTGACCATGCGAGCGAAATGGGTGCCAATTCCGCGGCAAAGGCTTGCAGATTCCATTGCGGGCGCTGACGGTTACGCCTCCGAATAGCGCGCATGGTCGACGCAAGCTCCGCCGTCTCGCGCTCGCTTTCAGACGTATAGCCGCTGGCAATCAGCCAGTCCAGTTCCTGCTCTTCCAGCGGGCCATCTAGCCAGCGCAGCACCATCTCCGCGCTGCGCGCTACCGTCGTCTGGCCCAGCGGAACTCCCAGCGAAAACTCAAAATGCAAGTCTGCTCCGTGCTCGTTCTCACGCAGAAAAGCGCGCTCTATCTCACCGCGCCGCTCCGCTGCATTCTGCGCAATTACCAGCACCCGCCGCTCCGGCCCGGCTTCGAAAACCTGCCGGCACCATG
The DNA here is from genome assembly GCA_963788435.1 of uncultured Acidobacteriota bacterium. Lineage (GTDB taxonomy): Bacteria > Acidobacteriota > Terriglobia > Terriglobales > Acidobacteriaceae > Telmatobacter. The sequence continues at coordinate 9,801 of CAWBIG010000220.1, forward strand.
CCGCGCACGCCGCCAATTCTGAGCTCGCATCGGCGGCGCGATAGAAGGCTACGTGTTCCGCCGGCTCGTCGGCCGCAACCTGCCGCCACTCGCCCCACGCGTCCAGAACGCCGCGCTGTGACAGGGTAAGCCGGTCAACCCCCGCGAGCGCTATTGGCGGTCGTTGCTCGCGTTCAACCAGCAGGCCAGGTAATTCCAGGGCAATGCGCTCCGCGCTTACCGCAGCGCCATCCCGGCACGCCGAGTCGAACTCCTCCAGCCATCCGCTCCACGCGGCGGCGTCCTGGTCCCAGCCGTGGCGGCGGCGCGCATCCAGGTACTGCGGTGCAAAGGCGCAGATTCGCGCGTGCGCCTCCATGGCCAGAGCGGCCAACTTCCTCCGCGGGCCATCCAGGACCGCCGCCGGCAGCTGGCTCGCTGCAACAATCCGCCGCCAAAGCAGCAATTCCTGCTGCGAGCTCAGAACCAGCCGACCGTCGCGCGCACTTTTTTCCCACGCATCTCTGACGAACGCCTGCCAGTGGGTTACGCTGGGCGCGATCCACGCCTTTCGACCCTCGCTCTGTCGCGCGCGGTGATACGACCGCAGCATGGCGCGCGCCGCTCGTTCGCTCGCGGTCACCACCAGTCCGCCCGCGCTCAGCCACGTGTCCAGTTCAGAGGCCGAAATTGTCCCCATGCCAGCGTTATACGCTTCTTCCGCGCCGCAATGCATCCACAGCGTCCCCTCGCGCGGTTGTACACTGGAGGGTGATCCGTCGATTCCTACGTTGCACCTGCTTCGCTGTTCTGATTGCAACCGGATGCCACAGCGGCCCCAAGCCGGATGCGCAAGTGGCAGCCAATCCTTCTTACAAGACCTACCATTTGCGCGGCAAGATTGTTTCCACCGATTCGTCGACCGGCGAAATGACGATAAGCCATGAAGCCATTCCCGGCTTCATGGAAGCCATGACCATGCCCTACAGGCTCAAGAACCCCGGCATCATGAGCGACCTCCATCCAGGAGACGTGATCACAGCGGACTTGTTTGTCTCGCAGAGTGACGACGCGGACGTCTTTCTCGACCACATTGTGGTCGTGGGGCAGGGCAAGCCGGATTACCGTCCGAAAGTCACATACCATGTGCCCGCTCCCGGCGACGCGGTTCCCGATTTTCGCCTGCGCAACCAGGACGGCCGCACCATCGCCCTCAACCAGTTCCGCGGCCAGGACCTGCTCATCACCTTTATCTACACACGCTGCCCGCTGCCCAACTTCTGTCCGCTGGTCACGCATAACTTCGCTGTCATCGATCGTGAGCTGAGCGCCGATCCGGCCGTCTACCGCAAAACGCACCTGCTGTGCATCAGCTTCGATCCCGAACACGACACGCCCGCGCGCCTGCGTGCTTACGGCGCCACCTACATCGGCAGCGACGCGAAGAACGCATTCAACCACTGGGGTTTCGCGGTGCCGGATGAGAAGACCCTGGAGAAGATGGCGCTGTTCTTCGATGTGGGCATTACGCGCGCGCCGGACTCGACCATTACGCATACACTCTCAACCACGCTCATCGGCGCGGACGGCAAGGTGATTCGCTTCTATCCCGGCAATGAGTGGACCATCAACCAAGTCGTAAGCGACATGAGGCACGCCGCCGCCGGCGCCTGACGCATCGAACGCAATGTGCTGGGGCTCGTCCGGCCTAATTCGTTTCATTCTGATTCATGAAGGAGCGGTCAATGAGCAACGGTCTGCACATTCCCAACTTCGGAGACTTGGATTTCCTTTCGCTGGGCGCATTGGTGCACCGGCTCGATCCCGGCATCATCCCCTTTCGCAAAGCTGCGGAGTGCCGCATTCACGTCAGCGGCGGCGAGTTCAACGTGGCCGCCAACCTGGCCGACTGCTTCGCCATGAAGACCGCCATCGTCAGCGCCATGTCCGGCTATCCCATCGGCGATCTTATCGCCGAGCGGGTCCGCGCCATGGGCGTTCGCGGCATTTACCGGCACTTCAAGCACAATGGCGTAGACGGTCCCAACATGGCCACTGTGTACAGCGATCGCGGTTTCGGCATACGCCCGCCGGTGGTGTTTTACAATCGCGCCAACGAAGCCGCGGCCGAGCTCAAGCCCGGCGACTTCGACTGGAAGGCGATCTTCCAGGGCGGCGTGCGCTGGGTGCACTCCGGCGGCATCTTTGCCGCGCTCTCGCCCACCACTGCCGAGCTTGCCGCGGAGATGATGAAGGCCGCCAAGCAGGCCGGCGCGGTTACATCCTTCGATCTGAATTTCCGCGAGAAGCTGTGGAAGGTTGCCGGCGGCGAGGACCATGCGGTCGAGACCATCGCCCGCATCGTGGAGAACGTGGATGTGCTGGTGGGCAACGAGGAGGACCTGCAAAAGGGCCTTGGCATTCCCGGTCCTGAAGTCGGATCAAAATCCAAACTCGATCCCGGCGCTTTTCTGGCGATGATCGACAGCGTGAAGAAGAAGCTGCCCAACGTGAAGGGGATTGCAACCACGCTGCGCGAGGTGCACTCCACCAATCGCCATAGCTGGAGCGCGGTGGCGTGGATCGACGGCAAATCCCATGTGGCGCCTACGGCGGAACTCGACGTCTACGACCGCGTTGGTGGCGGCGATGGCTTTGCCGCAGGGTTCTTCTATGGATTGCTCGCCGGCGAGCCGCCCGAGGAAGCGCTCAAACTGGGCTGGGCCCATGGCGCGCTGCTTACCACATTTCCCGGCGACACCACGATGGCCACGCTGGAGCAGGTGCGCGCCTTTGCCCGCGGCGGCTCGGCGCGAATTCAACGCTAGCCGCGCTCCAGCCAGGAGAACTGCTCTCTGCGATTCTGCGTCAGCCAATGCGTCAATTCTCCTGAATCCGCGCGCCCGCCATGGTATCTCACTGATATGCTGGCCTTGGGACACACGAGAGAGGCGCAATCATGGCAAAAGTGAGTCTGGTATTCGCAATCCTGCTGGCCGTCCTCGGGCTGGGGTTCTACTTTGGAACGGGCAGCCAGCATCCTACCGCGCTCATTCCTCTTTGGTTCGGCCTGGTGCTGGGCGTCTTCGGCTTTTTTGCCATCAGTCCTAATGAGGGCCGCCGCAAGCTGTTCATGCACATCAATGTGACCATCGGCGTCATCGGCTTCTTCGGCGCAGCCATCCAGGCCATTCGGGAATACGGCAATGCGCGCTCGGCGGGCCTTGATCCCAACTACACCGCCATCATCGCGCAATCCGCCATGGCGCTTATCCTCCTCATTTACGTCCTGATGTGCGTGCACTCGTTTATTGAAGCGCGCCGCGCGAGGGAAATTTAGCGCATGGGCGGAATGCGCGGTCCCGGCCTGGGCGTGAACGCCGAGCGCGGCGCTCACGGCCGTAGTGCGCGCGCCGGCCAGTCCGATCTTCCCAAGAGCAAACCCAGTCTCAAGAAACTGGGACCGCAGATATGGAAGCTGATTGCCCCCCGCAAAGGGCTCCTCGTCGGCGGTCTTCTATTGATGGCCGTTAACCGCCTCGCCGGACTGGTTCTGCCGCTGGTGTCAAAGCCGCTGTTGGACAAGGTGCTTTCCGCCGCCCATCCGGTGCCGGGATTGCTCGCCCGCATCATCGTGGCTGTGCTTGCGGCCACCGTGGTGCAGGCCATCACTTCCTATTCACTCACTCAATTGCTTTCGATCGCCGGGCAAAAACTGATTGCCGATATGCGCCGCGACGTGCAACGGCATGTGGGCCTGCTCTCCGTGGCCTACTACGATGAAAACCGCGCCGGTACGCTGGTGGCGCGCATCATGACCGACGTGGAAGGCGTGCGCAACCTCATCGGCACCGGCCTGGTGCAATTCGTGGGCGGCATGCTTACCGCTGTCCTGGTCTTCTTCTTCCTGCTCTATCGCAGCGTTACTGTCACGCTTACTGTTTTTGCGGTGGTGGGCACGTTCGTGTTTGTTCTCCAATATGGTTTCAAGGTCATCCGGCCCATCTTCCGCGAACGAGGCAAGATCAACGCGGAAGTCACCGGCCGCCTAACCGAGTCGCTGGGCGGGGTTCGCGTCGTCAAGGGCTATCACGCCGAGGAGCGGGAGCACAAAGTCTTCTCCGCCGGAGTTGATCGCCTCCTTGAAAACGTGATGAAATCCCTCACCATGACCAGCGTGCTGGGGTCCGCCTCCACTACCGTACTTGGCGCCGTGTCCGCGCTGGTAATGTGGCTGGGCGGTACGCTGGTTCTCAAGGGGTCCTGGACCGTTGGCTCCTATTTCCAATACAACGTCTTCCTTGCCCTCATGGTCGCCCCCATTTTCCAAATTGTGGCCGTCGGCACCCAGTTAACCGAGGCCTTTGCCGGACTGGACCGTACCAACGAGCTCATGGCCGAGATCGAGGAAAACCAGGTTCCTGGCCGCACCGTACCGATGCCGCCCATTGAGGGCCGGGTCCGTTTTGAGAACGTCGAGTTCGCCTACGTGCCGGATAAGCCTGTGCTGCACGGCGTCAGCTTCAGCGCCGAGCCCGGTACCGTCACTGCCCTGATCGGGTCGTCCGGCTCGGGAAAATCCACCATCATCAGCCTGCTCTGTGCCTTCCACACTCCCAACAGCGGCCGCGTGGTGGTGGACGACGTGGACCTGGCCCACGTTGACCTGCATACCTTCCGCTCCCAGCTCGGCGTGGTTTTGCAGGATTCGTTTCTCTTCGACGGCACTATCCGCGAAAACATTCTGTTCTCGCGGCCTGAAGCTACCTCGGAGGAGTTCATCTCCGCCTGCCGCATCGCTCGAGTCGACGAGTTTGCGGAGCGCTATCCCGACGGCTACGACACCGTCGTGGGCGAGCGCGGCGTCAAGCTCTCCGGCGGCCAGCGCCAGCGCCTCTCCATCGCCCGTGCGCTTCTGGCCCAGCCGCGGATTCTTATCCTTGACGAGGCCACCAGTTCGCTCGACTCCGAGTCGGAGGCAATGATCCAGGCCGGCCTCGCCCAACTGATGCAGGGACGCACCACCTTCGTCATTGCGCACCGGCTTTCCACCATTCGCCGCGCCGACCAGATACTGGTAGTCGAGCAGGGCAGGGTGGTCGAGCGGGGCAATCACGCCGAGCTCTTTGCCCTCGGTGGTCGCTACTACGACCTTTACACCCGCCAGCATGGCCTCGAGGCCAACCTCTTCCTCGCTCCCGGCGAGGGAGATACCGTACCGGCATAAGGAACGATCTCGCCGAGTCACGCATAACCAACCCCGAAATCGGTGCGGCAGCTCACATCGAAGGTGTATTCTGCAAAAAACTATAGGTGGTTGACAGCCATTTCCATTTTTTGAAAGACTGAACTAGATCAATTAGCGAAACGGAGAACCATTATGCGAGACACCCCCCCCCAAGGGATTTATAAGGTCCAAGCACTCGATCGCGCCTTTGCTGTCCTCGACCTGCTGGGTGAAAGCGAAACGCCGCTTGGACTCGCCCAAGTAGCCAGCTCGCTCCAGTTGCACAAAAGCACGGCGCACCGGTTCCTGATGGTTCTGGAGCGCCACCATATGGTGGAGCGCACCGGCGGCGGCAAGTTCCGCCTGGGCCTGCGCCTTTTCGACTTTGGCAACCGCGCCATAGAGCAGTACGTAACTGAAACTCTCCAGGCGCTGAAT
>CAWBIG010000221.1:0-9449 GCA_963788435.1 uncultured Acidobacteriota bacterium
GCAAGCGCAGGCTATTCGGACCGCAAAGCCTGACTGGGGTCGACTGAAGCCGCCCGGCGCGCAGGCAGGAGCGTGGCCAGCAGCGCCACCAGCAACAGCAGCACGGAGACGGCAACGAAACTGAAGGGATCGCGCGGGCCAACATGGAAGAGAAGACCATTGAGGGCGCGAGTCGCAGCCAGAGCCGCGGCCACGCCGATCACTCCGCCGAAAAGAACCAGGCGCATCCCGCCGGCAATAACCAGGCGCAGTATGGAACCACGGCTGGCGCCGAGGGCCATGCGCACGCCGATCTCCTGTGTCCGCCGTGCGGTGACATAGCTGAGCAGTCCGTAAAGGCCGATGACAGCCAGCACCAGCCCGGTAAAGGCAAAGAACGCCACCAGCGCAGTCTCAAAGCGCGGACGATCCGCGAGCCGTGCGACCGTCTCCGTCATTGGGTCGATTTGCGCCGGAGCCGTGGGATCAATCTGCGCGACCCGCGAGCGCACCCATTGCGTCATGGTGGATGCGGGCAGCGCCGTTTCAATCTCCATCACGGTGTGCCGGTTCCACAAGTCGGGGTGGTTCGCGCGCAGCTCGTAATACTCGGGATCTTCCTGCCCGGTGAGCCCGGCGTTCTTCACGTTGCCCGCAACTCCGATCACCGTATAAACCGGCGGTTTGAGAGTGAAATAAGGATCGAACTGGGCGAATTGGATATGCTGGCCAACGGCATTGCCGCCCGGAAACAGGCGGGATGCAAGCAGAGCGCTCAGGATGATGGGAGGAATCGAATCGTTGCGCTCTTCCTCCGTGAATGCGTATCCCTGGAGAATGGGAATGCGAAGAACCCGAAAATAGTCCGGCGTGACTTTGCGGAAGACCACTTTGCCGCCTGTCCCGGGCGCAGAGGCCTGCTTGCCATCGATAAAAATGTCGGCATAGCGGAACTCATCGTGCCAGGCGTCGGCATCGGGAGGAAGGGAATCGCTGACGCCGACGGCAGCAACGCCCGGAATGCTCCGCATTGCAGCCTCAACGCGCAACCAGAAGTCCATGTAAGCCTGCGCCGTCGGATACCGCGCCCAGGTCACAGGGATGCTCACGGTGAGCACATTATGGGTCTCCAGCCCCAGGTTCTGGCTCTCGAGCTGCCGGAAGCTGCGCAACAGCAGGCTGGCGCCGGACAGCAGAACAACGCTGGCCGCAATTTGCAACGTGACCAGCAGGCGCCGCATGCGGGCATGGCGGGATGAGGCCATGCTTTGCCGCGATCCGAGGGCGCCGGAGCGCGGCCGCTCGAACGACGGCGCCACGCCGAATAGCGCGGCGCAGGCCAATGCAGCCAACACCGACACTGCGATCACGCGCAAGTCGATCCGCGCGCCCGCGAGGAACGGCACTCCGGTGGGAGCGATCGCGATGAAGATTCGGAGCAGCCCCTTTGCAAGCAGACAACCTGCGCCAGCTCCCGCGCCCGCCAGCAGCAGCGCTTCGATGAGGGTTTGGCGAACCAGCCGCAACCGGCTTGCGCCCAAAGCGAAGCGCACCGCGAGTTCGCGCTGACGGGCCGCGCTGCGTGCGGCGAACAGGCCGGCTACATTGGCGCACACGATGAGCAGGACGACCAGCACGGCTCCCAGAAGCATATGCGCAGCAGAGTACGCGCTCTGCATCTGGCGATCCCGGATGGAACGGACTTCCAGGTGAAAATCGTTGCGGATCTGCGCCGGTATCCATAATTGCGTGTGCAGAAAGAGCGGCTCCATCGCTTCTTTTGCCTGCGCAATGCTCACGCCGGGCCTGAGGCGCGCAAAGGCCCACATGGGTGCGCCGATGCCGCTGTTCACCGTGTGCTGGGCAGCGATGTCCATCTGCGCCGGGAGCATCACATCGATAGCCTGCAGGCGCGGCATCTCGAAGTTGCGCGGAAGCACGCCAATAATGCGATAGGGCTTCTCGTCAAGGTCGATGGTCTTGTCCAGCACATCGGGTTTGCGGTTATAGCGGCTGGTCCATAATGCGTACGAGATCACCGCGGATCGCGGGCCGTTGGGGACATCCTCCGCGGAAACGAAGTTGCGGCCCACGGCGAGCGACACGCCGAGCGTGGGCAGAAAGTCCTGCGACACCCATCCGCAGCGCAGCGGAACGGGGTTGTTCTCCGTCAAATTGCACTCATCGGTCCCGCGCTCGAAAGTGAGCTTCTCGAAAGGCTTCTGGTTGGCCCGCCATTCGTAAAAAAAACCGCCGAGGGTGAACTCCTGCCGTTCCAGCGATTGCACCAGGCCAACGGAGACAAGCCGGTTAGCGTCAGCATATGGAAGTGGACGGAAGAGAATGCGATCGACGGCGCTGAAAACGGCGGTTGCCGCTCCAATACCAAGCGCGAGCGTCAGCACTGCCGTGACAGCAAAAACTGGATTAAGGCGGAAGCCGCGCACCGCATAGCGGACATCCTGAAGGGTGGTCTCGAGCCAGGGCAGGGTCCTGCGTTCGCGATGCGCTTGCCGCGTCTGCTCTTCTCCACCCAGGCGCACCAGGGCTTGGCGGCGCGCCTCTTCACGGCTCAGGCCCGCGCGCACGCCGTCTTCCGTATGCATCGCAATATGGTGCTCGAGTTCCGCATCGAATTCACCCTCCGCGCGGCGCGAACGCAGCGTCGCGAGGAGCCGAAGCCACAGCCTTCGCATGGTTCGCACGCCGGCCTCCGATATAAATCCTAATCGCCTCGCAGCGCAATCACGGGATCGACTGATGCTGCACGGCGCGCCGGAATCCACGCCGCGGCCAGAGCCACCGTGGTCATCAGCAGCGTGACTGCCAATAGCGTCACCGGGTCCAGCGGGCTCACGTCGAACAGGAAGCTGTGCAGCCACTTGCTCAGCGCCAACGCCCCGCCGATCCCCACCACGCACCCGCCGATGGCAAGATACAGGCTCTGCCGCACGATGCTGATCACGATCTGCCAGCGCTGTGCTCCCAGCGCCAGGCGCAATCCGATCTCGCGCACCCGCCAGCTCACCATGTAAGCAATCAGGCTGTAGATGCCGATGGCGCCGATGAACACAGCCAGTCCGCCGAATGCGAGCAGCAGCACCGCAATCGCCCGCGGAGCGGCCACCGAGCTCGAAACCACGTCATCCAGCGACCGCACGCGCGTAACCGGTACCAGCGCATCGATCTGCGAGACCACCTGGCGCAGGCTCTCCGCAGCCTCTTCCGGCGTGCTGTGCGTGCGCAGCAGCGTGTACATCGCCGGCATCTCCCGATCCGGGGTCAACGGCAGAAAGATCTCGTCCGTATAGCCCGTATCCAGGCTGGTATCGTGCGTGTTGCGCACAACGCCGGCCACAATGTTCGCCTTGGCTGCGTTCCACACCGTGGGTAGCGGCTCGTCCATCACGCTGAGAATGTGCTTGCCGATCGGGTTCTCATGCGGCCACATCCGCTCCGCCAGGCTCTCGTTAATCACCACGGCATGCGTGGCCCCGGAAGAGTCATCGGCCGTGAGCAGGCGTCCGCGCACCAGGTGCAGGCCCAGCACATCGAAATAATCCCCAGTCACAATGCGCGCGGTGGCCACCGGCGCGCCTTGCCGTGCGTCGCGCGGATGATCCTCAGCGTCATAAACGTAGTTGTTGTCCTGCCCGCTGAGCGGAAGCGCATCGGCCAGCGCCGTCTTCTCCACTCCGCCAATTTGGCCCGACCGCTGCAGCAGCGTGTCCCAGAACGCCTCGCAGCGGCCCTCGTTCCGGTCGCCCTGGCACGCGCCGGAGTCCAGAGAGACCTCGGCGGTCACAATGTGATTGGTGCGGAAGCCGGGATCCACCTGCGACAGCTTGTAAAGGCTGTGCAGCACCAGCCCCGCCGCGGTAATCACCAGGACCGAGAGTCCGATCTGCGCAATCACCAGGATGGTGGACGCGCCGAAGCGCGACCCGCCGGTGATGCGAGCGCGTGCCCATGCGCAGCGTGCTCAACAAGTTCATGGTGGCCAGCTTGAATGACGGAATGGCCCCGAAAAGCAGCCCCGCCAGCACCGATGCGCCCAGCGTAAACAGCAGCTCGGTCCAGTGCAGCGAAACATCCTGGATGCGCGGCGTGTCTGCCGGCAGCAGATGCACAAACACGCGCAGGCTGGCCAGCGCGGCGCCTAGCCCCACTGCGCCCGCCGTCACCCCCAGCGCCACGCTCTCCACCAGCAGCTGCTGCATCAGGCGCGAGCCGGAAGCGCCCAGCGCGCCGCGGATGGCGATCTCGCGCTCGCGCACATTGGAGCGCGCCAGCATAAGATTCGCCACGTTGGCGCATGCGATCAGCAGGATGAGCCCGACCGCCCCGAACAGCAGCATGAGCCGCGGCCGCATGGGGCCGGTCTGCGCCTCCAGCAGCGGCACCACTGTCATGTCGTTTGCCCAATTGTCCGGCATGCGCCAGGGGAACAGCGAACCCAGCAGCGGACGAAGCTCTCGAATCTCCGCCTGCGCCCGCTGCGGCGAAGCGCCGTCTGCCAGCCGCCCGAACATCTGCATGTTGAAAGGCGCCCACGGGTCGTTGACGTCATCCGCGCGAAATGAAACCGGAATCACAAACTGCGTATCGGCGTAAGGAAAGCGCACCCCCGCCGGCATCACGCCCACAATGCGCCGCGAGGCGCCGTCAATCCGGATCTCGCGCCCGATCACCTCCGGCTCGCCGCCGAAATGCTGCCGCCAGTAGCCGTAATTCAGCACCACTTCGTGATCCTGCCCGGCAGTCGCATCTTCGGGCCGAAAAAACGAACCCGCCGCCGGCCTGATCCCGAGCGTATCCAGCGCATTCACCGTAACTGCCGCGCCAAAAACGCGCTCAGGCCGATCCGAATCCGACAGGTTCGATTCCGCATCGGCGCCGTAACCCGCAACCGAGCTCAACGTGCGCGAGCGCTGACCCAGCGCGCGAATCCATCCCTTGGGATACACCGGCGAATTGGCTCCCGTGATGCGCACCAGCTGTTCCTGGTGGGCATAGGGCAACGGCCGCAGCAGGATGGAATCCACCAGCGCAAAAATAACGGCGTTGGCGCCGATGCCCAGCGCCAGCGTCAGCACCGCGGTCAGCGTGAACCCCGGAGCCTTGCGCATCTGCCGCAAAGCAAAACGCAGGTCCCACAAGATGCCGGCAACGGTCGGAACCGCGGCCTGCTCCCGGTACGCCTGCCGCACCTGTTCGGCGCCGCCCAGGCGCACCAGGGCCTGCCGGCGCGCTTCGCTGCGGCTGAGGCCGGCGCGCACGCCCGCTTCCGTGTCCATCTCCACATGCGTGTCAAGCTCCTGCTCAAGCTCCTCGCCTTTGCGGCGCGAGAAAATACCGCCCAGCCGAAACAAAAATCCGCGCATCTTGTGCATCGGTCCCCTCCTACCTGCCCGCCTCGGCTGGTTTCAAAAATCGCGCCAGGATTTCCGTGGCCTGCTCCCACTCCGCGGCGGCCTTGTGTGCCTGCTTGTGCCCGGCTTTCGTCAGCTCGTAAAACTTTGCCTTGCGATTGTTCTCGCTGGCGCCCCAGCGCGACCGGATGTACCCCTCCTGCTCCAGCTTCAGCAGCGCCGGATAAATCGTGCCGTAATTCAACTGCAACGCCGCGCCGCTGGTCTGCTCAATGCGCCGCGCGAGGCCATATCCATGCAGCGCGCCCATGGTCTCCAGCGTGCGCAGGATCATCAGAGCCAGCGTTCCCTGCCAAACATCCGTCTTTCCGCCCATCGCGCTCTCCTATGGTCAACCAATAGCACTACCCTACTCCTCTCTCCTATGGTCCGGCAATAGGAGGGTTCCTTAAGAAATGTAAAGCCGCGCCGGCGGAGCGCCGTGTTAGCCTCGCCCTATATCCCCGTTGAATTGAGGAGAGTCCAGCCATGCATCTTCGTCTCATCGCCTGCGCGCTCGCCTTCGCCCTGCCCGCAGCCGCGCAAAGCTCCGCTGACCTCAAGAGTTCCGTCGCCGCCGAATTGCCCTCGTTGACCGAGACCTACAAGCACCTGCACCGCAATCCGGAACTTTCTCATCACGAAGAAAACACCTCCGCATACATGGCCTCGCAGTTGCGCGCGCTCGGCTACACCGTCACCGAGCACATCGGTAAGTACCAGGACGGAAGCCAGGCTTACGGCATCGTAGCCATCCTCGAAAACGCCCACGGCCCGCGCCTGCTCATCCGCACCGAACTCGACGCGCTTCCCATCGTGGAAGAGACCGGCCTGGATTTCGCCTCCACGGTGCGCGCCAAAAACGACCAGGGCCAGGATGTGGGGGTGATGCACGCATGCGGGCACGACGTCCACATGACCGTGTTTCTGGGCGTCGCCAAGGAAATGGTGGAGCACAAGGCGCAATGGCACGGCACCCTTATGCTCGTCGGGCAGCCCTCTGAGGAAACCGTCGACGGCGCCCGCGCTATGCTCGCCGACGGCTTCTACCGGCGCTTTGGCCAGCCGGATTTCGTCCTCGCCGAGCACGACAATCCCGCTTACGCGGCGGGCAACATCGCCATCAAGGGAGGCCCCCTCAACGCCAGTTCCACCAGCATCGACGTGACCATGCGCGGCATCGGTGCGCACGGCTCGGCGCCGCAGAACAGCAAGGATCCGGTCTTCATGGCAGCGGAATTCGTCGTCATGGCCCAGGGCATCATCGCCCGCCAGGTCGATCCGCAGCAACCCGCGGTGCTCACCGTAGGAACCATCCACGGCGGCTCCAAGCGCAACATCATTCCCGATGAAGTCACCATGGGCCTGACGCTGCGCACGTATTCCGACAAGGTGCGCGACCAGATCATCGAGGCCGTCCGCACCCTCGCCAACGGCATCGCCAGCGGATACGGCGTGCCCCAGGATCGCATGCCCATCGTCACCGTGAGCAAAACGGAGTACACCCCGGTAAACGCGAACGATCCCGCGCTGGCGGAGCGGCTCCGCGCCGTCGCCATAACCGCGCTCGGCGCCGATCATGTCGAGACCGCGCAGTCCACCATGGGATCGGAGGACGTTGGCGTCTTTTCCCTCGGCAATAAAATCCCCGAGCTCATGTACTGGCTGGGCGCGTCCGACCCCGCCAAGCTGGCCCAGTCGCGGCAAACCGGCGTCGCGCTTCCCGGCCTGCACACCGCGCACTTTGCGCCCGACTACGAGCCCGCCATCCGCACCGGCGTAACCGCCATGACCGCCATGGCGCTCGACCTGCTCAAATAGCTCCGGCGGCATTGGTCGAGCGAATTGGATTTGGTTTTGAAAGGGCACGACTTCAGTCGTGCCGGAAAGACGCCGGAGAAAATGCGGGCTTCAGCCCCTGAGGGATGCTCTTAATCTCTCGCCCTTGCAGCGCCGCACCAATACGCTTGCCTTCCTACTTCCCCGGATCGACCAGCGCCCCGTACACGATCGATCTACTCAAATACTGCAGATTCGGCTCCCCGCCGTTCATCCGCTGGATCATCCCCACAAACACAATGTCGTTCGTCGGATCGACCCAGAACCACGTCCCCGCCGCGCCATCCCAAAGGAACGTGCCCTTCCCATCCGGCAAATTCGCCTCTTGCGGGTTGTATTCGACGGCGCAGTTATAGCCGTACCCAAACCCCGGCCGCATCCGCTGCGCGCCGATGCCGAACTTCCCGCTCACCAGGTCGGCCGCAAGATGATTCGACGTCATCAGCTTCACTGTTTCCGGCGAAAGAATGCGCTTGCCATCGAGCTCGCCGCCGTTCGCCATCATCTGCGCAAGGCGGTAGTAGTCCTCAATGGTTGAAACCATGCCGCCCCCGCCTGAAGCCTCCACGGGCTGCGCTTCGTACGCATGCGGGCTCACAAACCCATGCGACTGCGCCGTCACCGTGTTCGTTGCCGGGTCCCACCAGTAGTTCGTAGCGAAACGGCTACGCTTATCAGCCGGAACAAAGAAGCCCGCGTCCTTCATCCCCAGCGGCCTGTAGATGGCTTCGCTCATGAAGTCCGGCAGCGACTGCCCGGAGAGCTTCTCCACGATGTAGCCCTCGATGTCCATCGAAAGCGAGTAATTCCACTCCGTCCCCGGCTGATACAACAGCGGCAGCTTCGCCAGCCTGTCGATCATCCCCTGGAGGTTCGGCGCATCGAACACGTTGGCGTCGCGCACCATCTTGTCCACCGGCGTGTTGCCGAAAAATCCATAAGTAAACCCCGCCGTGTGCGACATCAGCTCCGCCATGGTCGGTGGGTGCACTGGATCGGCCAATTTCATCTTCCCGTCGGCGTCCACGCCGTCAAACACTTTCAGATGCGCAAACTCCGGAATGTACTTCGCAAGCGGATCGCTGGGCTGCCACTTGCCTTCCTCGTACAGGATCATCATGGCCACGCCGGTCACCGGCTTGGTCATCGAGTAGTCGCGGAAGATGGTGTCCTTGGTCATCGGCGCGCCGGTGGCCAGGTCGCGCATGCCGTACGTGCGGTAATCCACAATCTTCCCATGCCGCGCCAGCAGCGTCACCACGCCCGCCACTTCCTTCTTGTCCACTGCCTGCTGCATCAGCGCGTGCAGCCGCTCCAGCCGCACACTGCTGAAGCCCGCCGTCTCCGGCTTCACCATCGTTAGACTCGCCGTGTGCTGCGCAGCCGTCGCTTGCGATTGCGCCTGCTGCGCAATTCCGACTGCCGGCCCCGCCGCGAGCAGGGAAAGAACGAGCTTCACAACGAGCCGCCGCGCGAAGCAGTGAATTCTCATGTCCGGATTCCTCTCTGTTGTAGCGCCGGCCTCCCGGCCGGCTGTGCTGCGGGCATCCCTGCCCGCGGGCGCTCGAATCACCGACCAAGCCACTCCAACCCGGTTGTCCTACTTCCCCGGATCCACCAGTGCCCCGTACACCACTTCGTGGCTGCGGTACAGCAGCGGATGATTGTCGCCGCCGCCCATGCGCTGGATCATCGCCACAAACACAACATCGTTGGTCGGATCCACCCAGAACCACGTCCCCGCCGCGCCATCCCAGAAGAACGTTCCCTTGCCGTCCGGCAAATTGGCCTCTCCCGGATCGAACACCACCGCGCAGTTGTAGCCGTAGCCAAACCCCGGCCGCATAATGTGCTCGCCGATCCCGAACTTCCCCGTCAGCAGGTTGGCAGGCAGATGATTTGTCGTCATCAGCTTCACCGTCTCCGGCGAAAGAATCCGCTTCCCGTCCAGCTCGCCGCCGTCCTTCAGCATGGTCGCAAACCGGTAGTAATCCTCCGCCGTTGACACCAGCCCGCCGCCGCCCGACGCCAGCGTCGGCTGCTCCGTGTAATCCTTCGGCGGGCTTCCCGCCGGCGTCATCACCAGCGTGCCGTGGTCGTCGCGATAGTTCGTCGCGAACCGGCTGCGCTTCTCCGCCGGAACATAAAATCCCGCATCCTTCATCCCCAGCGGCGCAAAAATGTGCTCGTGCATGAAGTCCGGCAGCGACTGGCCCGACA
>CAWBIG010000222.1:0-3964 GCA_963788435.1 uncultured Acidobacteriota bacterium
GCATTACCAACGAGCGATCAGCAGCCACTATAAGCCCTTGACTGCTGAAGAAATCAACGAACTCAGATCTTGTCCAGGGACGGTTGGGTTCTTCAATTCAGGAGGAGGAGCGAAAGACCATGGCGGCGATTGATAGAAGACGATTCTTGGCTGCGGGGGCGGCGGGGCTTGCAATATCGGCCGCGGGCGATATTCCTGGACAGTCCACGCTTACTCACGAACTACAAAAAGGCGATCCCGAGCTGGCTTATGAGAGAATCGACTATAACAAATCCCATGTAGCTCAGCTATCTAACGGTGGCAAAGGAACACTCGAGAAGCCCGTGCCGCATTTTGGCGAAGCCCTTGTGGACGAGATCAAGAAGAACTATCTTGGCAAGGATCGGCAGAATGCGCGGGATCTTATCGAGTCTTTCCTGGCAATGTTCGGATTATCGTTTGAGGTTCACGGAAACGTGGTGCCGTTTTGTGCGGCAGGACTTTCATGGGTCGCCACAACAATTTACGCTCAGCAGGCCGGGATCCAGCAAAGAGGAAACCAATCATTACAGCCCTACCTGCTTGAAGTACGACAACGTCATTTCTATCCTACTCCGTCCGTCGTGAGTATGAAGATCGTAGCGGATGTAGAGCAAAAGTGGATCCCGCTATCTACCGCTGTTGGAGCGAATGCCCCACGGAAGGGGTGGCTGGTAGTGTACAGCTGGGAAGGGAAACGCCCCGATCACGTCGGCATCATCGACAATATTGAGCCGGGCTGGCTGAATACAGTCGAGTTCAACACATCGAACCAGGACAACCGGAACGGTGGGGCTATTGCCGCTCGGCGTCGGCAGATTGGGCATCAAGTCGCAGGATATATCCGCACGTAGGCTGGAATGGCGTTGGCAAGAGCACGCAGCAACTTTCTTGTCTAACTCGTAGCAGTAAAGACGTAGGATCGGAGTCTATCCCTGTGGGCCAACCGGCAACGCCTAGCTCCACTGCCGCTACGCTACAGCTGTGAGTTAAATGCTAAGACTTGGCTTTCATGCAAAACCACTGGCGGTCATTGAAAAGTCTTGACAAGTCAGGACAATGATGTTGCATTATGCTCCTAGGCTGGGAATCAATGGAGCATTGGAGACCTAATGAAGAACAAGAACGGCACAATTGTGTGGCTTGCGCTCGCGGTGAGCTTGTCACTCGCCTGCTCCCAACACGGCACATCTCAGGAGGATTCAAAGCAACTGACTTCCGCATTCAGCCTCACAAGTTCCGCGCAATCTGCTTACGCCCAAAACCTAGATGAGGCGACATTTTATTACCGTCTCAATATCCAAAACGAGCGTCAAGATTTGACCGGTCAAAAGTGCGTTGACAAGAGCTTCATGAGTTGGGTCAGAAAGTTCTTCAAATCCGACGCAAAAAGCATTTCTATCAGCGCCGCGATCACGATGCCCGATACGACGAAACAACAAGTTCCTCTGTTTCAGATTTCGATGGACGAGAAAAGCAGTCCTCCGCAATGTCTGACCACTGTCCTCACCTCTGAACCCCTTACCCCGTTTTTTGTTGCCCGGCAAGGTGGAATATTCGCACTCGACGTTACATCGAAGACGCAGCAAACCGTCACGATTAGTGCCGCTAGCACTACTGTCTCGGCTGCTTCAGACCTACTTTCCCTCACTGGTGGAAGCGCTTGGCTGATGAAGAACGTCGCTACAACGCAGTCCGCGGTCGCGAATGCGGTAAATAAAATAGATACATCGCTCAGCAACAATTGGTCATCCACAGCTCAAACTGACTACAACTTCTCTTTATCACCTTGGCCTTCAAACAACGATTGGGCGCATCATCAAGATCAAGCCAATTTTGCTGCGGGAAGTTTAGTAGCGGCGGCCTCGGGTATAGGTGTGAATAGTGAACTTCTTCCCACCCTTAGCATTGGTCTCGAATACCGAACTTCATTGTTCGGCAATGGCGCTGGACACTACCTTCCAGAGGAACAGATTCTAAGCAGCCATTTAGCCTCTAGCGCCGGGGATACTCTTGGTAACATCTTCAAATTAGGGGTAGGTGGGTTCACCACTGACCAGGCGCTTTCCATCACCGACGCGGCCACCATGACCAGATTCTGTCGTTCGATGCAGCAGACATTGGCGAACTTCCTAACAATCGATGACGAGTTGGCAGCCCGTCACGCCGTTTTACGTGAAGACACGAATTACTTCGGGAGCGCTATCCTTTACGGAGCAGACGGCTGCGAAAGTGAAAGCGATGTGGAAAGACTCAAAAAACTGAGTAACAGTTTTTCGTTCCCTGGCGATTTGGCTCGAGTGAATGCGACGGTGAGGAGCAACTTTGTTTCACAACGAGGAGCGCTCGTGACCAAGGCCCTTCTAGCGGGCAGTTCAGATGCCATCAACGCCATAGTCGCGGATCCGAGTAAAGTAATTCTTTCTGCTTCTCCGGATACGTATGACCTATTTCCGAACGTTCCGCAGAACCAATCACCAAACGGCACGGGAACGAGCGCAATCGCGACGCTTTCTGGTGCGGGCTCATTTCGATCGGGCTGCTGGTCTGCGTTGCCAACTCAAAATCTGAGAAACATGGTGGGTGCAGTTCTTAATAAGAAAACCGGCAATTCGTCTGGACTTCTCATCGAGTTCGACTCTGACTTCCCAGGCCCCAACTCAGATCCATCGACAGACAAGCCCAAGGTCACCAAGTTGACCTTCCTCCCTGTCGCGACCATTCAAGCCATAGGCACAATTCCGAATTGGCCTGACCCCTCATGCCCGCTCCTCTAATTTCGTCGAAATAGGGAACTGTTACACGGCAGTGTCTCAGTGTCGAAGGTCGTTTCAGTTTCGGAGCCATCGAGGCGCAATGTCCTGTGATTGCATCCATGGCCTTTCCCCAAGCTATACGTCACACGCAATGAGAAAAGTTAGGATCGGGAACGATGAACGATAAACGCAACAGGGTTCAGGATTGCGATTGCACCTGGGGCGTTGGCGACAATACCCCTGAGTTCCTCGCCTGGGTTTAGTGACAGCTTCACTGCCGGGAAGTGCTCAGAGCCTTGCCGCACCTTGCGCCCAGCCGAGCGCCCACCTGAACAAGTGCAGGCGCGGCCAGCGCAGGCGGCGCCAATTCCAGTACAAGTGCAAGGACAAGCGATGTTTGATTCGATCGAAGACCTCGCAAGTAAATTTGGGGCCAGTGTCTACTTCATCGATCCGGCAACGATCGAACGCCAATAGGGCAACCCGCGTAGCCCATAACCATCTACTGAATCCCCTTAGATCAGCCGTGCTTCGTACATCAAATCTTGGCCCCTCTAGTCTTCTCCAACCGGACTACCGATAGCGCGATATTGGACTGGCTTGTGGAATTGGCTCCTCATCTTCTTTAGGGGCGGAAAACCTGACGGTCTCACCCGTCGTTGGATGAATAAATCGTCCCGTCTGCAATATCTGGCGTTCCGGATACGTAATTGCTTGCCTGGGGCTTCTTTCAATGCCAGTGACACGTGAGAGCACCCAGTTATCCATGACGTTTGAATGTCCCTGTGCTCGGTATTCGGCCACATTGGGTGGTGGATCAAAGCACCCGACTATAAGTTCGCCGTCGATAACGCCGCAAATGCCCAGCTGGTCGTCTTCACAGTCAAGGCTGCCACCCGGTGGATTGGCGCAAGGGCACTTCTTCGACATATATCCTCCTAAGCCTGAACCTTGAAAACGTAGGCCCCACTTTCCTTGGTGACTTTGTAGGGTCGTATCTTCTCGCTCTCCGTCGTATTGCGAAGCGCCTCAAGCAGGTGCTCGACACTGTCTGAAGTTAGCGTCTGCTTTTTCATCCTGGCATTTAGCTCCGCGTCTGTGAGCGTTCCATAATCAACGCCTGCCTTCATCTTGCCAGTGACGCGGTCAGCGATGGCTCGGAACGTCCATTTGGGTGTCATGTCGATGGT
>CAWBIG010000223.1:0-35011 GCA_963788435.1 uncultured Acidobacteriota bacterium
ATTGTTGGGCCGGCGCAACTGCGGTTTTGGGCTGTGCCTTGGTGGTTGCCATCCGTTACCTCAGGGTGAAATACGAACCGAGAACTACAGCTCAAGAGTTATTTCCATTGTAAATGTTGAGCGGCCAATTCCTACCTGGCGGAGTTCCTTTCGCGCGCCCATGAGCTTTATGGAATCACCAGCCTGCCCGGTCGAAATGGCTATACTGGAGAGGAATGATACGCACTTCCCGCCCTATTCCGCTAAAGAAAATCCGGCTCGTCATATTTCATCAGAATAAACTGCTGATCGATTCAGAACACGACCTGGCGGCCTCGGTTAACGCCATGCTGCTGAAATATGGCCGCAAAGAACTGCCGCTGGAGGTGATTGGGACCTACATAGGCGACGGCGCTCCGATGCTGATCCGGCGGGCGCTGGGCGATCCGGCGAGCCGCGAGTTTCTGCAGGAGGCGCTCAACTACTTTCTGACTTACTACCGCGAGCACAAGCTGGACAGCACTTACACGTACCCGGAATCAAGCAGGCACTGCAGCGGATCGGAGGGTGCGGACGGGACGTCGCGCCGGATGGCGGTGCTGACCAATAAGCCGGTGAAGGCGTCGCGCGACATTCTGGCGGGCCTGGGTTTGGGCAGCCACTTTTTTCAGGTCTATGGCGGAAACGGTTGGGGCGCGGAGAACCGGGGTACTCGCGGAGGCATCAATATCGACGCCGCCGGAGATCACCGGGTTGGGAAGGTTCACCACATCGGTGCGGATGTTTGCCCCGGTGAGAGTCAGCACGCTTTCGAAGGTTGCGGCCTGGGCTTCGCGCCAGTTCAGCGGCTGGCTGGCCGGATTGCAAAAGAGTTTGCGGACCGTTGAGACCACGGAACAGTGGTCGTAGTCCTTGTCGTTGATGAGGGTGTTGGGCGGGATGCACGGGGAGACGAAGACCGCGGGAACCCGGACGCCCAGGCGCGTGAAGTCGAATACGTCGGGCGGACCGGCGTGCTCCACGTCGGGAAGATTGTTGTAAATGGGATTGCGCGTGAGCACCGGCGGCGGGACGTGGTCAAAGAATCCCCCCGTGTTCGTCGTAAAGGATGAGGAAGAGCGTGCTTATCCAATCCGGGCTTTTGGTCAACGCGTAGTAGATTTCGCGAATGAGGCCTTCGCCGCGATCGACGGGAAAGTCCGGATGCTGGCTGTTGGCGAATGTTCCCTCGCCGTCGTCGTCATAGGCGGGCTCAATGAAGGTGTATGCGGGAAGATTGCCGCTGGTAGCGTCCACCACGAAATTCGCATACGGATGGAACTTGTCCATGTTCTGAATCAGGTACTTGTTGGCCAGCAGGACGGAGGAGCCGGCCGTATAGATGGCGAAGTCGTGCGGCGTGGTGTCGTCGAAGCTCTCAAAAATGGTGTGCAGAACGAAGGGAGCAGCCATCACATCCTGGGTGAGGGAGCCGGCGGAACTGGCGCCGTGAACAAACAGCCGGTTGGGGATTGTGGAACCGGGCACGGATGAGAACCAGCGATCGCAGACTCCGTATTGCGTGGCCAGCGTAGAAAGAATTGGAAGCGTCTGCGGAGTAAAGCATTTCATGATTCTCGCGGCGTGGGTCGCGTCGTTGCAGTCCGTAAAATAGTCGCGCACAAAGCCCCTCATGTCGGGATTGCCGACCGGGTCCCCGGTCGACGAAATCTGCTGCGTTACATGCGCGAATTCGTGGTTGGGATCGGGGTTGAGGTCTTGAACGTCGCCGGCATCGTCGCTGACCACAATGTTGGTTGGGCTCTCTCCCGCCGGGTAGTTCCATTCGTCGCCATTCAGCCCGTTGATGGCGGGATTGGTCTTCTTCAGGAACCCCAGCATGTGGTCGAACGAACGGTTCTCGAGCATTAAGACAACCAGCCGCGTGATCGGAGTCGGCATAGGATTTCGCCTCACTTGGGTTGCGCCCCGGACGAGGAGCGAGCCTTCGCTGATTCAGATGGGGGAAAAAGAACGCAGCAACAGTGAGCCCGGATGCTTCTCTCGATTGAACTTGCATGCCTCACCGGCATGGGCGGCTTGTTGACAGTGTTGCTCGCCTGCCTGACTCACTCTCAGCGGGGAAACGGGGGATCGTCGGAGTCGGGTAGACCGATTATTGGGGAACTTGACGGGGATGTCAATGGAAGGCGCCGCTCCCGGCTCCGCTGGTGTCTTGTCCCTGAAGTTCCCAACCAAAATGCCGCCGTCATTCTGAGCGAAGTTTGCCGCGCATTTTGAGGCAAACGCAGTCGAAGGACCTGCATTTCGCGGTCCCTCGGTCCCTGCTTTACTGCGGCGGCGCCGACGTGCGCTCGGCCGTCATGTTCTGGCGGCCCTGCCCGGGCTTGGCGTAATACCCGCGGCGGGTGCGCACGGTGAGTTGCTTATAACCTGACGCCTGCGCCTCCACGCGCACAGTGCGGAAGCCTCCCAGCGATGCCGCCTTGGTCGAGTGGTAGCCGACGACATACTGGTTACGGATGTCGCGGGCCACTTCGGACGCAATCTCTCCCACCTCATCCAGCGACTTGGGGAAGTAGGCGATTCCGCCGGTCTCACTGGCCAGCTCATTCAGATCGTCCCGCGCCTGCTGGGACTCGCGCGGGTCGGTGTCAAACAGCAGCCCGATCGTGTAAACCACCGGCCCGCCCAGGCCTTCCACGCGGCGAATGGCCTCGTCGCGGGTGAGGCGCGAGGCGTTGTCGGCTCCGTCAGTGATGATGAGCAGCACCTGCTTGGGTTCCTTGGCGTGGTGGGAGAGTTCGTCGGCCGAGGCCACCACGGCGTCGTACATCGCGGTTTCGCCGCGCGCTTCAAACCGGTTGATGCCCCGTTGCAGCGCCACCCGGTCCATGGTGAGCGGCTGGTCAAGGTAAGCCCGAGTGTTGAAATTCACCACGAAGGCCGAGTCGCGCGAATTGGATTCAGTGAGCAGCCGCATCGCCGCATCGTCCACCGCGGTGCGCTTGTCCAGCATGGAGCCCGAGCTGTCAATGAGGATTCCCATCGATACCGGTAGGTCCTGATGCAGGAACGAGGTGACGGTCTGGGGAACGCCATCCTCCCATACGCGGAAGTCGGGGCGGCCCAGGTCCATTACCGGCCGTCCCTTCTGGTCCACCACGGCGCAACTCAACAGGACCTCATCCACGTCCTCATGCAGGGTGTAAACGCCGTTGACGCCCTTCCGGATCTCGTTGGGACCCGCGGGCGCCGTGGAGGCAGCGGTGGGCGGCGGAGGAACCACGATGTCGGGCGAGGGAATGGGGTCGCGGTCCGCATCGAGCGGAGGCTGGACCTCGGGCTGCGTGGGGTTCTGCATCTGCGGCGATGCTTGGCTTGGGGGCGATTGCGGCGCCTGGGCAGCCAGACGGATGGAGGGCAGGAGGAGCGCAACGCCGGCAAGGAGGGCCGCGCAAAAGAGGAAGCGAGAGCAGGGAATGGCTCGTAGGGACATAGGACGGCGTTGCTTCAATCAGGTTGGATGCGTGCAGCGGAGCTAGCGGTGCCAGCGGAGCTAAGCGGAGTTAAGACGAGACGGGGGAGGATGCGGTGGGCGCTGCCGCTAAACGTCTGATTCCGGGCCCCAGCCGCCGCCGCCGGGCGTCTCAATGCGGATCACATCGCCGGCGCTCGCATAGATAGAGCCTTTGCCTTTAAGCACTTCGGTCGCCCCGGAGGCGCGAGTGAGCAGCGCAGAGCCGCGGGCGCCATCCCGGCCGCCGGCCAGGCCGTAGGGCGCAAAGCGGCGCCGGTCCGCTAGGAGAGTTACTTGGGCGGGAGCAAGCAGGCGGATTTCGCGCACCAGCCCATTGCCGCCACGGAACCGGCCGCGCCCGCCCGAGCCTTCGCGGTAGCTGTATCGCTCCACGCGCAGCGGGTAGGCGTATTCAAGCGCCTCCACCGGGGTGTTGAGCGAGTTGGTCATGTGGCAGTGAACGCCGTCGATGCCGTCGCTTCCGGGCCGCGCGCCCATGCCGCCGGCAATGGTCTCGTAATAGGCGAACGGTGCGCCGGTCCGGGGATCGAGGCCGCCGATGGTCAGGTTGCTCATGGTGCCGTAGCTGGCGGCGGGAATGCGCTCCGGCGCGGCCTGGGCGAGCGCGCGCAGCAGCGCATCGGTGATCCGCTGGCTGCACTCCACGTTGCCGCCGGCCACGGCCGCGGGAGGAACGGCGTTGACGATGGTGCCCGAAGGCACGCTGACCGTGATTGGATTCATCAGGCCGGCTGTCGCCGGCGCGTCTTCAGAGAGCAGGCAGCGGAAGACGTAAAAGCAGGCGGAGACGGTGACGGGCAGGACGGCGTTGACCGCGCCGCGCACCTGTGGCGACGAGCCGGCGAAGTCAATCGATGCTGCGCCTTCGCCGGGACGGATGGCGATGGAGACCGCGATGCGGATGGGATCGTCGGAGACGCCGTCATCGTCGAGATAGTCCTCGGCGAAGAAGTCACCCTCGGGCATGGAGCAAAGCTGGGCGCGCATCAGCCGCTCTGACCACGCGATGAGATCGGCGGTGAGCGTCTCAACCTTGTCCAGGCCGTACTTGGCCACCACTTCAAGGATGCGGCGCTCGCCCACGCGGCATGCGCCGATCTGCGCGGCCAGGTCGCCTTCGCGTTCCTGGGGCGTGCGCACGTTGGCCAGCAGCACGGCCAGGATGCCGGGATCGATTTCGCCCTTGCGCATGAGCAGCACCGGCGGAATGCGCAGCCCTTCCTGGTAAATCTCCTGCGCCGGGCCCATGGAGCCGGCGTACATGCCGCCCACATCGGCCTGATGCGCGCGCGCGGCGGCATAGAAAGCGGGACGGGAACTTCCGGGCACGAAGATGGGCAGCACCAGCGTGATATCCGGCAGGTGCGTGCCGCCGGCGAACGGATCGTTGAGGATAGCCATGTCGCCCGGCTGCATCTGCAAGCGTTGGGCTGCCGCCTTCACTGACATGGGCATCGCGCCGAGGTGCACCGGCATGTGATCGCCCATCGCAATCACGCGCTCGCTGGCATCGAACAGCGCGCAGGAGTAGTCGCGGCGCTCCTTGATGTTGGGCGAGATGGCGGTGCGGCGCAGCGCCGCGCCCATTTCCTCGGCGATCGAGTGCATCTGGCTCTGAAAAACGGCGAGTTCTATTGGATCGGAGCGGTATTCGGTCATCTATGCACCTCGATAACGAGATTGCCGAGCTCATCCACGCGCAGACGATCGCCCGGCGGCGCGATGGTGGCCGAGCTGTACTCGGTGACGACCGCCGGTCCGGCGAAACGGTCTCCGGGAGTGAGCAACTCGCGATCGTAGACTTCGGTGGGCACGAACGAACCATCGAACCAGACCGGGCGCGTGCCGGTTAGCGCCTGGCTGCCACTACCCTCGCGCAGAGGCGCGCGTGCCTGCGTGAACGGTTCGGAGGGCGAGATCATGCGGACGCGCACGTTGACCACTTCCATGGCCCGCGCGGAATCGGCGAAGCCGTAACGCTGGCGGTGCAGCTCGTGAAAATCCGCCGTCGTGTGCGGCGAAAAGGGAACGTTGAGTTCGTAGCCCTGGCCGCGGTAACGCAGGTCGACCGAACGACGACTCACACCCTCTAGACCTTCGTGGCGGAAGTCCTCGGCGCCGACAGCTTCGAGCTCAGCAAAGTATGTTTCGAGCGCGGCGTCAGCGGGCAGCATCACGGTGCGTGAATACTCGCGGATGGTGTCGGCGAGGAGAATGCCGACCGCGGAGAGCGCGCCGGGCAGCGCGGGAATGAGCACACGGGGGACGCGCAGCGCCCGGGCAAGGCTGCAAGCGTGCACTGGGCCTCCGCCACCGAAGGCTACAAGCGTGAAATCGCGCGGGTCGAAGCCGCGCTCGATGGAGATGACGCGGATGGCCTTGGCCATGGTGGTCTCAATCACGCGCAGGATGCCCTCGGCGAATTCTTCGACCGTGGCGATGGCGCCTTTCGCTTCGCGCATAATCCGGCGCGCGCGCTCGAGATCGAGCGGCACCGCGCCCCCGAGGAATGAGTTGCTGTCCAGCCGTCCGAGGACAAGGTTCGCGTCGGTGACGGTGGGCAGCGCCCCGGTTCCATAGCAGATGGGGCCGGGATCGGCACCGGCGGATTCAGGACCGACGCGGAGCATGCCGCCGGCATCGAAGCGCGCGATGGAGCCGCCGCCCGCGCCTGCGGTGTGAATGTCGAGCATGGGCACGGCTAGGGGAATGCCGGCGACGCTGGACTCATTGCCGATACGAAAACCGGCGGCAGTGTCGACCAGCGACACGTCAGTGGAGGTGCCCCCCATGTCGAAGGCGACGATGCGCTGAAAGCCCGCAGCCGCGGCCAGTTTGTACGCGCCCACCACGCCGCCGGCAGGACCGGAGAGCACGGTGCGCACCGGCTCCGCAGCCGCCTGGCGCGCGGAGATGACGCCACCGGAGGACTGCATGACCTCAAGGCGCCCACCGCTTGAATTACATTCAACGCTGGCGGCGAGTCCGGCAAGATAGCCGCCAACTTTCGGAGCAAGATATGCGTTGGCGACCACCGTGGAGGCGCGCTCGTATTCGCGAAACTCGGGCAGGATGCGATGCGAAATGGAGAGCGGAAGCCCGAGCGACGAGAGCGCGCCGGCGACCTCGCGCTCATTCTCAGGATTTGCGAACGAAAAGAGAAGCGAGATGGCGACAGCCTCGGCGCCGGATGCGCGAATCTGCTCAACCAGCCTGCGCAGTTCTTCAGGGTCGGGCGCAATTAGCCGCTCTCCTTCAGCGCTGACGCGTTCTTCCACGCCAAAGCGGAGCGCAGCGGGAACCAGGCACGGCGGCGGCGGCTGGAACCAGTCGTAGAGGCGCGGGCGAGCCTGACGGCCGATGGAGATGGTGTCTTCAAATCCGCGTGTGGTGACAAAGGCAACGCGCGCGCCCTTGCCCTCAAGCATGGCGTTGGTGCCGACGGTGGTTCCATGGCGCACCGCCGCATTGGGCGCGGCGCCGAGCCGGCGCAGTCCTTCAAGAACAGCTTGTCCAGGATCGCGCGGCGTGGAAAATACTTTGACCGCGACGAGCTGCCCATTCCGCAGCGTAACGCAATCGGTAAATGTGCCGCCGCTGTCGATAGCGACGCGTTGGTGCGATGGAGGTACATGGGGCATGCGTCACGATTATTACAGAGCGGCGGCCGGATGCCTGACACAACGGCTGAGCGGCTGACGACGCACTTTGTGTGTGAGAGCACCAAGTGAGATGATTGGGTTTCTTTGATTAAGAGGAGCATCATGACTCGATTTGGATTGGAATGCGGGCGCCGGTTTGGATGTGCTGCAATCATGGTTGCGATGGGCGCTGTTTTGCCGAGCGCTGTTAACGGGCAAGCAGGCGGAGCGCAGGCGCTGCACGTAATGCCGCTGCCGCGCTCGTTCCAGATGGGCTCCGGCGAGCTGGTGCTCACCGATAACTTCCATGCCGTGATTGGCGGCGATCACGACGCGCGCCTCGACGCGGCGCTGGACCGGTTTCTGTGGCGGCTGGACCGGCAGTGTGGCGAGATCCGGCGCTCGCAGATTGATGCCAACGAGCCCGGTGCGCCCGGCGTGCCGGCAACGCTGACGCTGCACGTGGCCCGCTCCGGCGGGGCGGTGCAGGGGGTTGACGAGGACGAGAGCTACACGCTGACGGTGAACAGCGCAGCGGCCGATCTGACGGCGGCGACCGACGTGGCCGCAATGCATGGGCTGGAGACGTTCCTCCAGCTTGTGAGCACCACCAACGGCGCGTGCCGCCTGCCTGCCATCACCATCGACGATGCGCCTCGGTTCCCCTGGCGTGGCTTCATGCTGGACGTGAGCCGCCACTTTGAGCCCATTGATGTAATCAAGCGGACGCTGGACGGGATGGCCGTTGCCAAGCTGAATGTCTTTCACTGGCACCTGAGCGACGATCAGGGCTTCCGCGCGGAGAGCAAGAAATTTCCGCGGTTTGCTGAGGTGGCTTCGGACGGACTGTATTACACCCAGGACCAGATGCGCGAAGTGGTGGCGTACGCGAGGGCGAGGGGCATTCGCGTGGTGCCGGAGTTTGATATGCCGGGACACACCACGTCGTGGCTGTTGGCGTATCCGGAGATCGGCGCGGGCGAGGACATCAAGGAACTGCCGCAGCAGTTTGGAATTCCCGAGGCGGAGCTCGACCCGTCGAACGAGAAGACGTACAAGTTTCTCGACGAGTTTATCGGCGAGATGGCGCAGATTTTTCCCGACGAGTATTTCCACATCGGCGGCGACGAAACCTCGGGCAAGGGATGGCTCGCCAATCCGCGCATCGTGGAGTTCATGAAGAAGAAGGGATTTACCACGCCGGCCGAATTGCAAAACTACTTCAACACGCGCCTGCTGCCCATCCTGAAAAAGCATGGAAAGAAGATGATGGGATGGGACGAGATCCTCAATCCGGAGCTGCCCAAGGACATTGTGGTGCAGAGCTGGCGCGGCGAGGACTCGCTGGCCGCGGGCGCTCAGCAGGGCTACGTGGGACTGCTTTCCGCGCCATATTACCTCGACGCGCAGAAGACTTCGGCAGAAATGTTCCTTGCCGACCCGATTCCTGCGGACACCAAGCTGACGCCGGAGGAGCAGAAGCGCGTCCTGGGCGGCGAGGTGTGCATGTGGGCCGAGCAGATTGACCCGGAGACGGTGGACTCGCGCGTGTGGCCGCGGACGATGGCAATTGCGGAGCGGTTCTGGTCGCCGCAGAACGACGCCGACGTGAAGGATATGTACCGGCGCCTGCGCATCGCGTCGCTGGAGTTGGAGGATGTTGGCCTGACGCACATTTCTGGGCCGGAAATGCTGCTCCGCAACCTGGCCGGCAATGCGCATCCGGGCGCGCTGGATGTTCTGGCTTCGGTGGTAGAGCCGGTGGCGTTTCACGATCGCTACGAGGAGCAGCATACCGACCGGCTGACCGCGCTGGACCGCTTTATTGATGCGGTGGTGCCGGACCCGCCGACGCGGCAGCAGATCGAGCGGCTGGTGGACGAGGCGCTGGAAGGGAAGTCGCCGGCGGAGCGCGAGATCGGACGGATGGAGCTGCGGCAGCGATTCACGGCATGGGTTGAAGCTTCGCCGCAGGTGCTGGCGCTGACGGCCGCAACGCCGCGGCTGAATGACGAAGAAACGCGGGTGCGGCAGCTCGGCGAGCTGGGCGCAACGGGGCTGGAGGCGCTGGCGTTTCTCCAATCGCATCAGGCAGCTTCGCAGGGCTGGCTGGACGACCGCCGGAAGACACTGGCCGATGCGGAACAGGCGTCGGGGATGGTTCGGTTTGTGTTCTTGACCTCACTGGAGAGATTGGTGGAGGCAGCGGGAGCGCGATAGCAGCGAGTCGGCGGGACGGCATGCTGGCTCAGAATGCGGTGGGGCGCGAAAGCGTTTACAATTCGGCTTGGAAACAATGCCATGACAATCGACTTTGGAAAGACCCGGGAAGGGATCGATCCTTCTTCGGTGCCGCAGCGGGTCCTGGCCGGTGGGGCGCGGATGCCGGCCATAGGCCTGGGGACGTTCGGATCGGATCGCGTGTCGCATGAAGCGGTGGCCGATGCAGTACGCTACGCGGCGTCTGTCGGCTACCGGCACTTTGATTGCGCGTCGGTTTACGGCAACGAGGACCGCATCGGCGCGGCATTCGCAGACCTTTTCCGCTCGGGCTACAAGCGCGAGGAGTTCTGGATCACGTCGAAGGTATGGAACGACAAGCACGATGACGTGCGCGGATCGTGCGAGAAGTCGCTCCAGGATCTGCGCCTCGAGTATCTCGATCTTTACCTGGTGCACTGGCCCTTCCCCAACCACCACCCGCCGGGCTGCGACGTGAGCGCGCGCAATCCGCATGCGAAGCCGTACATCCACGAAAACTACATGCGCACCTGGCGGCAGATGGAGTCGCTGGTGGACGCGGGCCTGGTGCGGCACATCGGCACTTCGAACATGACAGTTCCGAAGATAGAACTGGTGCTGCGCGACGCGCACATCCGGCCGGCAGCCAACGAAATGGAACTGCATCCCCATTTCCAGCAGCCGGAGTTCTTTCGCTACCTTGTGGATCGCGGTGTGCAGCCGATTGGATACTCGCCGCTGGGCTCGCCGGCGCGGCCGGAGCGCGACCGCACGCCGGAGGACACTTCGCCGACCGAGGATCCGATCATCTGCGGCATTGCCGAGCGCATCGGCGTGCATCCGACAATCGTCTGCATCCTGTGGGCGGTCCAGCGCGGGCAGGCGGCGATTCCGTTTTCGACCAATCCGCGCAACATTCTGGCCAACCTGTGCGCCGCAGCAAACCCGGCGCTTACGCAGGAAGACATGAGCGCCATCGCGGCCATCGACCGCAACTGCCGGCTGATCAAGGGACAGGTGTTCCTGTGGAAGGACAATCAAAGCTGGGAAGAACTGTGGGACGTGGATGGGCGGATCGCGACGTAGGTGGACGGAACGCCGGCGCGCGAGCGAGCAGGTTCAGAAGTGAATGAGTGAAGCAAGGAAGTAGGCGGGAGCGGGAGATGAAAAGCACCATGTTAGCGGCATACCTGCCCGGCAACAGCACGGTGAAGATGCGCGAAGTGCCGGTGCCGCGACCGGGACACGGGGAAGTGCTGATTGAAGTGAAGGCTTCCACCATCTGCGGGTCCGACATTCGCGCCATTTATCACGAGCATCTGGGCAAAGGCCCTGAGGGTTACCAGGGCGTGATCGCCGGGCATGAACCCGCGGGCAAGGTGGTGGAGACGGGGCCGGGCTGCCGCCGCTTCAAGCCGGGCGACCGCGCGATTGTGTATCACATTTCGGGCTGCGGCCTGTGCAACGATTGCCGGCGCGGGTACATGATCTCCTGCACCAGCGCGGAGTATCGCCGCGCCTACGGATGGCAGCGCGATGGCGGCATGGCACGCTACATGATCGCCGAGGAAAAGGACCTGATCGCTCTGCCCGAGGAGCTAACGTATCTTGATGGCGCGCAGGTGGCATGCGGCTTCGGGACGGTGTATGAGGCGCTCGAGAAAATCGGCATCAACGGCAACCACGCGGTGCTCATCACCGGCCTGGGTCCGGTGGGCCTGGCCGCCGCGGCGCTTTGCCGCAGGCTGGGAGCGGAACGCATCATCGGCATCGACGTGGTGGCGGAGCGGCTGGAACTTGCCGAGCGCCTGGGCCTGTGCGATGCCGTGCTGCGCTCTGGCGCGGACAACGTGCAGCAGGTGCGCGAGTTGACCGGCGGCCATGGCGTGGAACGCGCGGTGGATTGCTCGGCTAACGCCGACGCGCGCGCCACCGCCATTCGCGCTACGCGCAAATGGGGACGCATCGCGCTTGTCGGCGAGGGCGGCACGCTCACCGTCAACCCATCGCCGGACATGATTCACGAGCAGAAGACGGTGTACGGCTCATGGGTCACTTCAACCTGGCTGATGGAGGAACTGGTGGAGCGCCTGGTGCGCTGGAAGCTGCATCCGGAAGAGATCGTCACCCATCGGTTCCCGCTGGAGCAGGCCGGCGATGCGTACTCACTGATGGCATCAGGCAAGTGCGGCAAAGTCGCCGTTTGTCCGGCGGGCGTTTGAGATAAAAGGAGGCATCATGCTGAAGGGAATTGCGGCGTGTATTTCACCGGAGCTGCTGGCGGTGCTCGATCGCATGGGGCACGGCGACGAGATCATTCTGGCCGACGCGCATTTTCCGGGGCACTCGCTGGGACCGCAGGTTCTGCGCGCTGACGGCATCACCGTGGCCACGTTGCTGGACGGAATCATGCCCCTGTTTGAATTGGACAGCTACGCCCCGCCGCTGGTGATGATGCAGGTGGTCGAAGGCGACACCCTCGACCCGGCAGTCGAAGCCGATTACATGCGCGTGATCCGCATCAGCACGCAGAATGCTCCTGCGCCGGAGCGCATAGATCGCTATGCATTTTACGAGCGCGCGCGCAAGGCCTTCGCCATTGTTATGACCGGAGAAACGCGCAAGTACGGCAACCTGCTGCTGAAGAAAGGCGTAACCCCGGCCCTTAAAGCCAAGAGCTGATAGCTGAAAGCTAAGAGCTAAACGCCATGCTCACGCGGGCCGCTACCGGACGGCTCGCCGCAGCCTGCGCGTAAATCGCTCGGGCTGCGGCCAACTCGTCGCCTTCAAGTTCCAGCCGTGGCGGGCGCACGCGAGCCCAGCCAACTCCCGCTTCCTGCTGCATCAGCTTGATGAGCTGCACAAACTTGGGCACCGTGTCCATGCGCAACAGCGGCAGGAACCAGCGGTAGAGCTCAAGCGTTTCATGCTTTCGGCCCGCGGCGGCCAGTCCGAACAGGTCCACCGACTCGCGCGGGAAGGCATTTACCAGGCCGGCAATCCAGCCCACGGCGCCGGCCGCCATCCCTTCCACAATGGCATCGTCCACGCCGACAAAAATCGCCAGCCGCTGGCCTGCCAGCGCGCGAATCGCGGTCACGCGGCGCACATCCGTCGAAGATTCCTTCACCGCGGCCAGGTTCGCGAACTCCTCAGCCAGCTCGCGAATCTGTTCGGGAAGAAAATCCGTTCCGTACGCCACCGGGTTGTTGTAGAGCATGGCAGGAAGCGGCGTTGCCTTGAGGATGGTCGCGATGTGAGTCTTCATCTCGCGCCAGTCGCCTTGGTAGACATACGGCGGCAGGATCATGAGCCCCTGCGCGCCTTGCTCGGCCGCCGCCTGCGCCAGCGCGACAGCCTCAGCCGTGGACAGTGCCGAAACGGCCGCCACCACCGGCGTGCCCTCAGGCACTGCCGCAACGGCCGCGCGGATGATAACGATCTTCTCGTCGAAGGTGAGTGTTGCCGCTTCGCCGAGCGAGCCAAGGCACACAATTCCGCTGCACCCATTCGCGCACAGCCAGCGTGCGTGGCGCGCAAAGAACGCATGATCGACATTCAGTTGCTCGTCAAATGGCGTGGTGATGGCGGGCATTACGCCTTTCCATTGCATAACGTCTCCTTGTGCGGGTGCGGATCATCGCGCGCGTAGCGGACGGGCAGATACGGCTCCGGAGCGATGGGCGGCGCCGCGCCCGTGAATGCAGCGGCAATCAGTTCCCCCGTGGCCAGCGCAGTGGTGATGCCCAGTCCCTCATGCCCGGTCGCGAGCCACAGAGTCTCGTCTCCCGGCCATGGCCCAATCAACGGCAGCTTGTCCGGCGTGGCCGCGCGAAATCCCGTCCACACGCGGATTGCCGCCAGCGATGCGATTCCCGGCATGTACATTTCGGCCCGCTGCAGCATCGCGGTCAGCATGTGCTGGTCCACAGCCGCCGACTCATTGCCGTATTGTCGCGACGAGCCGATGAGGATTTGGCCTGTCTTGCGCGGCTGCACGTTGAAGGCGATGGAATCCGAGCCCAGCGAGTGCGCGCTTTTCAAGTAGCCGAGCTCCACGAGCTGATGCCGCACATATCCCGAATAGCGATCGGTGATGACCAGGTGCCCTTTGCGCTTCCTTACCGGAATCTCCGCATCCATCTGCGGCGACCACGCGCCCATCGCGTTGATCATCCGCGGCGCGGCAAGCCGGGTTCCATCGTCGAGCATTGCTTCGCCATGCTCCATCTTCGTAACTGATCGCCCAATGATCAGCGTTGCGCCGCGCGCCTCCGCTTCCCGCGCCAAATGCAGCGCAACCGCGGGCGGATACACAACCGCATCCTCAGGAACCAGCAGCGCGCCGGCCAGGCCGGGCCGGAGGTTCGGTTCGAGATCTGCCACTTCGCTCGCGCTCAGGATGCGCGCAGGCACGCCTCGTTCCGAGTAGTACGACCGTTTGCGCGCGGCCTCCGCCATCTCTTCCTCGTCCGCGGCGATCCACAGCGTGCCCGTCGTCTCGTATTCGGCGGAGGTAGGCAGCCGCTGAGCCAGATCGCGCCACAACAACTGCGAGCGGCGCGTGAGCGCAAACTGCGCTTCGGAGTCATCCATCACCACAACGTGCCCCATGCCCGCTGCCGTCGCTCCGCTGCCCAGCACATCGCGTTCCACCAGCGCGACACGCATCCCGGTGCGCGCGCACGCCTCTGCGCAGGCCGCGCCCACAATGCCTCCGCCGGCGATGATCGCATCGAATGCCGTAGACATGCGCGCCTCTAATTGCCAATCCCGTCTCGAAACGGATCGGCGGCATCGAAGAGCAGCTTCGACTCCGCGGTGACGTATGCGGAACCGGTGATGCTGGGGATAACAGCTCCGTTCTCGATCCGCACCTGTCCTTCAAACACCGTGCCCAGGATGCCTTCCTGCCGCCACACCGCGCCCGACGCCAGCTTTCCGTCCGCTACCAGGCACGCCATCTTTGCGCTGGTGCCCGTGCCGCAGGGCGAGCGGTCGTAAGCCTTCCCCGGGCAGAGAACAAAATTGCGGCTGTCGTTGGCCGCATCGCGCGCGTCGCCGAACAATTCAATGTGGTCAATTTCCGCGCCGCCCGCGCCGGTGACGCCCGCGGCGTTCAGGGCCTGTCGCACCGCCCAGGTGAACTGCGTCAGTTCTTCAACACGCTCCATGCGCAAATCAAACGGATGCTCCTTGATGAGAAAAAACCAGTTGCCGCCCCATGCAACGTCCCCTGCGAATTCGCCGAATCCCGGAACCTGCACGCGCACGCCCGCCGAATGACGATACGCCGGGACGTTCTCTATCGTTGCCGTGTGCGCGGAATGGAGATCGAACGTCACCACGCCCACCGGCGTTTGCAACCGGTGCCGGCCGGGCGCGATGCGGCCCAGATGCGCCAGCGTGACCGCGACTCCGATACTGCCGTGGCCGCACATGCCCAGGTAGCTCGCATTGTTGAAGAAGATGACAGCGGCAGCGCACTCCGGATCGTCCGGCGGCAAAATCCACGCGCCCACCACGACGTCCGAACCGCGCGGCTCGCACAATATGGCTCGGCGCAAATAATCGTGACGGCTGCGCAGGATCTCCAGGCGCTCCGCCAACGAGCCCGCGCCAAGTTCGGGCCCGCCCGCAAGCACACACCGCGTCGGCTCGCCCGCCGTATGCGAATCCACAACCGTGATGCTGGTAAAGGAAGTGCGTTCTGCGTTCATAAATGAATTTCCGGCATGCATCCGTCGCAGGCTTCATGCGAAGTATACAGTTCGATACAATCGGAGTCGCTTGAAGATGAGCCCACACACCGATATGCGCGCCGCGGCAGGTGAAATCGCGCTGACCGTCAACGGCCGCGAAGTGCGAGCTTGTGCAGGCGCAAGCGTGGCCGCTGTCATGCTTGCCGCCGGCGCGCCCTGCCGCATCTCGGTTTCCGGAGAGCCGCGCGCGCCATTGTGCGGCATGAGCATCTGCATGGAATGCCGCGCCACCGTTGATGGCGTGGCGCACGTGCGCACCTGTCAACTGGCGGCTCGCCACGGCATGCGGGTGGTGACGGAATGACGCGCTGCGATGTCCTCGTAGTCGGCGCAGGGCCTGCCGGAATGGCCGCGGCCGCCGCGGCAGCCCAAGCCGGCCGCCGCGTCATCGTCATCGATGACAATCCGGCGCCAGGTGGACAGATCTGGCGCGGCTATGCGGACTGCGTCGAACCCAGGCAATCCCATTCGGCCTTGTATGTAACCCGGGCGCAGGGTCTGAATTCCGTGCGCATTCAAATCCTCTCTGCCACGCGCGTCGTCGATCGACCGGAACCCGGCGTGCTCCGCGTCGAAAACGAATCCGGATCGTTCGATATCGCGTCGGATCAGCTCATCCTGGCCACCGGCGCGCGCGAGCGTTTCCTACCATTTCCCGGCTGGACGCTGCCCGGCGTGATGGGCGCGGGCGGATTGCAAGCCTTGGTCAAGGCCGGGCTGCCCATCGAGGGCAAGCGCGTTGTGCTGGCCGGCAGCGGCCCGCTGCTGCTCGCCGTGGCGGCAAATTTTGCGCGGAAAGGCGCCATCATCGCCGGCATTTTTGAGCAGGCACCGCTCCCGCGCCTTCTTCACTTCGCGGCCGGGCTTGTCGCTCATCCCGAAAAGCTGCTGGAGGGCGCGCGGTACCGCCTGCACACTTTCTCCGCAACCTATCGCACCAGTTCGTGGGTGACCCAGGCGCACGGCGAAGATCGCCTTCGTTCCGTGAACGTCCAGTGCGGCAGCGCCGCGCGCGAGATTGCCTGCGATTACCTCGGCTGCGGCTTTCACCTGGTGCCCAATCTCGAGCTGCCGCGGCTCCTCGGCTGCGCGATCCACGACGGCTATGTGCGCGTCGACTCCGCGCAGCAAACCTCCGTGAGCCGCGTCTATTGCGCCGGGGAACTGACCGGAATCGGCGGACTCGGCAAAGCACTGGTCGAAGGCGAAATCGCCGGCCTCGCCGCCGCGGGCCGTTCCACGGCGCATCTTGCTCGCCAGCTCAACCGCGGTCTCCGGTTTGCGCGCAATCTCGACCGCGCGTTTGCCCCGCGCGCCGAGCTGCGCAATCTCGCCAATGCGGAAACCATCGTCTGTCGCTGCGAGGATGTTCGCTACTCCGCGCTCGAAAGCATGCGCAACGCGCGCGAAGCCAAACTACATACCCGTTGCGGCATGGGCCCGTGCCAGGGGCGCATCTGCGCTCCCGCCACTGCCTTCCTGTTCGGATGGCAAAGCGATAGCGCGCGCCCGCCCATTCTGCCCGCCGCCATGCGCACGCTGGCGACGAAATGCGAAACCGACGCGCCCGCATCCATCGCACCCTGATGCGCGTGCCGTTGCGCGCACTGCTGCGCCAGCTCATGTTCTAAACTGAGGAGTACGGACAGGAGATTCATTCATGCCTTCTTCCGCTGTCTCAGTCAGTGCGGATCGACGCCCGTCTCCCGCGCTGCGCCGCTTCGCATGGGCGGTGCTGGCATATTTCATCGCGGTCATCCTCTGGGGTGCGCTGGTCCGCGCTACGGGATCCGGCGCGGGCTGTGGCGATCACTGGCCGCTGTGCAACGGCACTCTAATCCAGCACTCGCCGGGCACGGCCACCATGATCGAATTCACTCATCGCGTCACCAGCGGCGTCTCGTTCTTCGCCGCCCTGGGCCTGCTCGCGTGGACGTTCGTTGGCACCGTGCGCGGGCACCTGGCACGCACCGCCGCCGTTGCCGTGGTCGCCTTCACCCTTGTTGAGGCCATCCTCGGCGCCCTGTTGGTCAAGCTCGGCCTGACCGCGCAGAGCCAGTCGCCATTGCGCGCGCCCTACCTGGCGCTCCACCTCACCAACACGCTCCTCTTGCTCGCGTCTCTCACCCTCACAGCGCACCTGCTCGGCCGCCGCCACGGCAACACCAAGACTTCAGTCCGGTTGGTCGCCCCCATCGGCGCCATCGCCTGCGTGCTGGTTGTCCTCATGGTGGGCGTAACCGGATCGCTGGCTGCCCTGGGCGACACACTTTTTCCCGCCACATCGCTGGGCGCCGCGCTCACCGCGGACTTCTCTTCCACCAGCGGCTGGCTGATGCGCTGGCGCTGGACCCATCCCGCCTTTGCTTTCCTCGCCAGCGTCTTCCTCATCTGGCTGGTGGTGCGCGCCTCGCGCCAATCCGCGCAGGGAGATAATCGCGGCCTCTCCGCGCTTGTCCTTCTCCTGCTGGCTGCGCAATATGTGCTCGGCCTTCTCGATGTCCTGTTGCTCGCGCCAGTCTGGCTCCAGATCGTCCACCTGCTCGGCGCCGATCTCCTCTGGTCCGCTTTGGTCGTGCTCACAGCGCGCGTCGCCCTCGAACCTGTGAAGCAGGGAATAGGAACAGGGAGTAACCGGCGAGCGGTATCTCAGCGCAAGTCCAAAAAGTTCGGGGCGCAATTCGCATAGCGAACAGCGCCTACAACTTCTTGGCCCCTTGGCCCCTTGGCCCCTTGGTCCCTTGGTCCCTTGGATCCTCGGTCCCTATTTCACCAGCACTCCGGCCGCCGGATACTCGTTACCGCTCGCGGTTGCAGGAATCACCGGCAGCTCCGCCGTGGCCGTCAGCCATTCGATCTTTCCATCGCGCAGGATCGCGGTATCTTCCGCCTTGCCTCCGCGAATGCTCGGGTTCCACGCAAACGCCTGGTTGTTCACCACCGTTTCCGTTCCCTTTGGCGTGGCCACCCATTCGCGCTCCCAGTAGCCCGTCGGGCCACCCTGGTGGTGGAAGCGCTCCTCGCCGGGATAACCCTCCGCCTCATACGCAGCCTGCGCCACCTTGAACAGGTCCGCCGATGTCGCTCCCACGCGCGAGGCATCCAGCAGCGCAGCGTTCACCTGCGCCGCCGAACGGAATCGCGCCTCAAGCTCCTTGGGCAGTGGCCCGAAGTGCACAAATCGCGTGATCGAAATGGCCAGTCCCCACTTGCGCGCGCACAGGTTCAGCATGGCGTAGCGCTCCACACGTTTGCCGCGCGCCACTGCATGCTTGTACTTCATGATGCGATCGTCCGCGGCATAAAGATACACACTGGGCAGGATGCCGCGCTTCAACAGGTTCGCCGCCGTCATCGCCTCCAGATCGTATTCGCTCAACCCCGGCTTCACCGCGTTGAGTGACTCCACCGTCGCTGCCGCTGTTTGCGCTCCCAGCCATTTGTAGCGCGCGATCTCCGTCTCGCTCAGCGAAGCCCGCAGCGGAAACAGGTTCGCCGCCTCCGCGCCCGTATCGGACGCCAGCGGCCCTCCCGCCAGCTTTGCCGCCGCTTCCCCCGTCTCATCCGCGAACCACGGAAAGATCACCGGCTCAAAATCCAGCGCGCCGAACTCCTCATCGTGCAACCGCGGCGCTTCGTTCTCCGTGGTGAAGTAGTAGCGCTTGCCCTCCGCCGTCACCAGCAGCGCGGCCACGCCAGTCTCGTTCGGAGTCAGCACGCGTAACTCCACCGCGCCGCCGGTCAGCCAGGCCACGTTCTCATTGCGCCGGATCAGCACCCCGGCAAAATGATTCGCGCGCAGCCACTCCACAACCTGCTTCTGCTTGTGTTCCAGTTCGTCGTTCCACGCCGCCTGCGCAACAATCGTAGTCCCATTCACAACCAGGTCTTTTTGAATTCGCTTACTCATGAATGCATCCCTCAATTCCAAATCAAAAGAATTCGGGAGCAGTCGGCCACAGGGCGTTTCTCCGCTCCGGCCTTCTACTCCCTACTCCCTGTTCCCTATTCCCTGTCTTTTTCAGTCTTCCAGTGCAGGATGGTAATGGCTTTCCCATCCCAGATAATTCGAGGCGGCCTCGTGGATCGCCTTCGACACCTGGCTGAAATTCGCCGCCACATGATGCTCGAACGCCTCGCGGCAAATGTATTTCAGCAGCTTCTGCAGTTGCGGAATCTCCGCCACGCCCGCGCCGCCAAAAGTCTCCAGCGCATCGTCGGTAAACCGGCCCTCCCCGGTGTAGCCGCGGATCACCCCGCGCCGATCGTCGGTGGAAAAGCGCGCGTAGCTCATCGCGCCCGCCTTCACCCGGCCCACGCAGGTGCCGAACGTGTTTAGTTTGCCCACCGTGCCCGCAATAATCTCCTGGTAATCCATCCGCACGTCCTTGAAGAAGTGCTTGGGCAGGTTGGAACAGTGGAAACACACGCACTTGTTGGGATCGCCGCCGTAGTTATTGTTCCAGTCCAGAAGCGCCGAGGGCGTCTGGCTCGCCAGCGCCAGCATGTACATGCTCAGCACGCCGGGCACATCCACTTCGCACGCCGAGGGCAGCAGCTCGTTCGACATCATGCTCATCACCGTGCACGGTACCACCCCGAAAAACTCCTCCATCGACGTCCAGCACTGCAGCGCCGTAATGTTGATGTGCGCCTGCTTCATCCACGCTTCCACCACCGCCGCCAGCTTGGCCTGCTTGATCAGGCCCTCTTCTGAGATGCCCGCCGTGGAAACGTAGTCCTTGATCTTCTTCAGCTTTTCGTGCACCACGTCGTCGGAATCCTTCAGCCGTCCGATGCGCCCGAACACTTCTGACAAATCCAGCGTTTCCACGGTGATCCCGTTGGTCTCCAGGATCCGCTCCGAGTAGCGCACCGTGTTGAACGCCGTGGGCCGCGCGCCGACCGCGCCGATGCGCAGGTTTTTCAAGCCCTTCACAATACGGCAAACCGCCGAGAACCACTCCAGGTCCGCCTTGAATTCGGGCGACGTCACCGCTTCTGTGTGCAGCGTGGTCAGCGAGTACTTGATCCCGTACTGCATCATGTTGTTGCACGCGCTCATCTTGCCGCAGAAGCTGTCGCGCCGCACCGCAATGGTCATGTTGTCGGACTTATCCGGAGTTGCCTGCACCAGCACCGGCACCTTCAGCCCGGAGAGCCGGATCGCGTCCACAATCCCGCGCTCCTCGCCGAAGTTCGGCAGAGTCAGAATGATCCCGTCAATCTCTTCGGCATGCTTTTTGAACAGCGCCGCGCATCGCTGCGCTTCCTCGTACGTCTCCACCGCGCCGTACTTCGATTCCTCGGGCCCCAGCACAACTGCCTTGGCCCCCGCCTCTTTCAGCGCGGTAAGAATCTCTTCGCGGCCCGTCTTGGCCAGATGATCGGGAAAGAAACCGCGATTGCCCACCACGATCCCAAATGTCATTTCTCGTTGTGCTGCCATGTTCGTATCGCTCCTTCAAAACTCTGCCGCCCGTCGCGGCTGTTGTCCCTTGCGAATTGCGTTAGTGCCGCGCTCCCCGTGCCGTGCAGCTCGATGCGCATTCGTCGCGCTATCTCGATCTGCCCGGACGGAACTTCAACACGTACACCAGCCCCAGCAGCAGCAGTACGCCGCCCCACCACACCGGCGTGTGCATGCGCGTCAGCTGCACCCCGGCAGGATAGCTGCCGGTGATCCATTCGTAGCACCCGTAGCAGAAAATCATTCCTCCATAGACCGTCAGAAGAAGGCCGATGAAGAACCAGATGGTAATGCGAGAGCCATGCATAACGTTTTTCCCCTACCACACCATCACATTGAGAGCCACAAAGATTGCGCCCACCAACGCAGCCCAGAACCACTCGCGTTTGTAGAGCGGCACCCATTCTTCCTTCGGCAGCACCGTGGCGCCGTACACCAGCCCCTCCAGCTCCGACACCGGCTTCGGCTTTGTCAACAGGCTCACCGCAATAATCACGATCGCCGCAAAGCAGAACGCCCACAGCGCGCGGAACACATTTTCAGCCATCGGCTTGGCATAGGGCGAAAGCGCCACCACCGCCAGCCTGGCCGGATTCAGCTTGACCCAGACAAACAAGCTGGCTGAAAACAGAATGCCCAGCAACAGCCCCAGGAATCCCGCCCACCGCGTCGCCCGCTTCCAGAACATCCCGAACAGAATCGCCGCCAGCAGCGGCGCCACAAAAATGCTGAACAGCGCCTGCACATAATCCATAATGCCTTGGAACTGCTGCACCAGGTACGCTGCCCCGATCGAAACAATCACGCCGATGAGGATTGAGAGCCGCCCCACCATCACATAGTGGCTGTCGCTGCCTCGCTTGTAGATCAGCGGCTTGTAAATGTCGTACGACCACACCGTTGAGAACGCGCTCACGTTGCCCGCCATGCCGCTCATGAATCCCGCAATCAGTGCGGTGATGCCCAATCCCAGCAGCCCCGGCCCCAGATACCGCACCATCATCAACGGCAGCGCCTGATTGTAGGTGTGCAGTTCCGCATTCGGACCGCCGGCCATCACCTTCGCTCTCTGCTCTTCGGTCAAATTGGTCTTCGCCATCGCCGCCGAGCACCCCGACGGATTTGCCACTTGTTCCACGCTGCTCAGGCCGCACGCCGCCTCCACATCCGGGCCCACCAGCACCTGCCGGCTTCCGTCCGGATTCTGCAGCAGCACCAGCCCCAGCAGCCCCGGCAGAATCACGATGAACGGCACCGCCATCTTGAAAAACGACCCGATCAGCGGCGCCATCCGCGCCGCGCGTAGATTGTGCGCAGCCAGCACCCGCTGCACCACCAGGAAATCCGTGGTCCAGTAGCCAAAGCTGATCACAAATCCCAGCCCGAACACGATCCCCGTCCAGTGCACGCCCATCGGGTTCGCCGCAAAACTTCCCGTGTCCCGCCACAGGTGGAAATAGCTGTCTGAGTGCAGGTTGGCGATGATCTTGTTTTCCATCCCCGTCCACCCGCCCGCCTGGTAGAGCCCCAGGATCGGCACCAGCAGCGCCCCGCCCCAGATCAGCACAAATTGCAGCACTTCATTAAAGATCGCCGAACGCAACCCGCCCAGCCCGACATAAAGCGCCACCGCCACTGAGCTCACGATGATGCTGAAGTTGATGTCCCATCCCAGCACCACCTTCATCACCACCGCCATGGCGTACATGTTCACGCCGCTCATCAAAATCATTTCCAGAGCAAACGCGATCGCCGACACCGTCCGCGCCTCGCCGCCGTAGCGCAGGTCCAGGTACCCCGGCACCGAGTGCGTCTTGCAAACGTAATAAAACGGCATCATCACCAGCCCCAGAAACACCATGGCCGGTATGGCGCCTATCCAGTACCAATTTGTCGCCAGGATGCCGTATTGATATGCCGATCCCGCCCACCCCATCAGCTCCAGCGAGCCCAGGTTGGCCGATACAAAGCTCAGCCCTGCAATCCAGGCAGTCATCTCCCGCCCCGCCATGAAAAACTCTTCGCCGGTATTCGACTGCCCCTTCAGGTAGAAGCCGATCCAGACCACCATCCCGAAATAAATGGCGATCACGGCAATATCCAGCGGCCGTAAATGCGCAATGGGCGCGCCCGTCAACATCAGTGCCGCCATCGGCGCTAAATGGGGGGAAAACGCAGAGATCGTGACCAATCCCAACATAAGTCACCTGGAAGGGGCTTGCACCCGGATTGCCTTAGGCATTCGCCCCAAGTAAATGGTTTTACTCCATGTTTTGTCAAGCGGCAAACTCCCGGCGCGGCGGCTTCCGTTCCTGCCCCGTTCCGCACCGCAGAAATCTCCCGCAGTTTCTGTTGAAAACGGTTACCGCGGAAGTGTATCGCGCCCCGCTCGCCCAAGCCAACCGCCGCTATCCCTACTCTGGTGCCCCCGCTTCCCGCAGAAACGCGACCGTCGCGCTCGCGGTCCCCGGAAAACGCAGCGCGTACCCCAGCGCAGTGCACTCCACAAACTCCTCTGGCCGCTCGTAGTGCCCCGCGATTCGTGCGCGCACCCTCAGGTCAGCCCCGCTCGCCACCAGGTACTTCGCCACCGCCAGTCCGTAATCGTAGAACTGGCTCACAGCATGAAACAGCGCGGTCTGGCCGCCTATGCCATCTATGTCCACGTCAGCTGGAGCATTCACATCCGCGCCCCGCGCCACCAGCATTCGCGCCGCCTCCACGCTGCCGTACTCCGCGGTCACGTGCAGCAGCGTTCCGCCTTTCAGCGTCATCCGCCGGTACGCCGTCGAGCCAAAATCCAGCTCCGCGAATCGCCGGTGCACCAATCCCGGATCCGCATCCAGCATTGTCGCCAGCTCATCCAGCCGGTCTCGCATCAGCGCCAGGACCGCAGGCACATTTCGCCGCGACTTGCATCCGGCATCCATAAGTAGGCCGATGCACTGCGCCTGCAATGGTGATCGCGAATAGGTCCCGATAACGTAGTCGAGCGGCGACTCATGCCCGTGCCTTTCCGGCAGGAGCGGATCCGCGTCGTGCTCCAAAAGCCACTTCAGCGCCAGAGGATTCAGCGTCTCGCACGGCGCAAACAGGATGGGAAACCGCCCACTCCATTCGGCGTTCACGTCGGCGCCATTGCGCACCAACAGCTCCATCATGGGAATCCGATGATCCACCAGCGCCGCCCGCATCAGCGGCCCGTCCCCGCCCCGGTGCACATCCGATCCGTTGTCGATCATCCATTGCGCTATCTTGAGCCGCACCGGCCCCGGAGCCTCCCAGGGAATCCGGCACTCCGCCACCCAGGTCAGCGGCCCGTTCTTGCCGTAGCCCATCGGAGCCCGGTGCAGCTCCGGATTCTGCGTCATCAGCGCGCGTACCGCGTCGAAGTCGTTGAGGTCGATGGCCTGTTTCAGCAGCCCCGACGCATGCAGCTGATCCACGTGGCGCTTAAGCTTCGGCCAGCTCGCAAACCCGTACTGGCGCGCGATCTTGAACTGTGCCTCGGCCAGGGTCGCCGCGCCTCCGGCACGCAGCAATTCCTTGGCCTGGTCCTTCAGGTGGCGAAGATCCGGTTGATCGGGAAGAGTTTTGGTACCGCCGGTTTTGGTACCGCCGGTCTCCAGACCGGCTGTAGTGCAGGTCTCCTGACCCGCACTCTCGCTCCCAGAATTGTGCGAAGGGGTTTGTGCCACGCAAAGCCTCCTTTCGTCTGTGCGCCCGTGGTCCGCTTGCTTCGGGCCGAAAGAAGGTTAGTCCTGAGCTTCTGTGCGGGGTGGGCTTCAAGCCCTTTCCGCGGACCGGTTGCGCCCCTCGCGCTTGCGCCAGATAGTACCAGACAACGCGCCCTCCGCAATACCCCCTCCGCGTCCGTCCCGCGCCAAGCCCATCTTTAATGGATTTTCATCTTGTCCATCCCCAGCTTCCCGGAATAACGTGTACTCAAGCCAGGGCCGCTTCCCCTGGTCCCTGGTCCCTGATCCCTGTCTTCCGGAGGTCCCCAATGCCAATCCTCGATCCCGCCATCTCC
This sequence comes from uncultured Acidobacteriota bacterium, assembly GCA_963788435.1. Taxonomy (GTDB): domain Bacteria; phylum Acidobacteriota; class Terriglobia; order Terriglobales; family Acidobacteriaceae; genus Telmatobacter. The sequence goes on from CAWBIG010000223.1 coordinate 24,668, forward strand.
CGCCGCTCCTTCTTCCGCTACGCCGCCGGAGCCTCCGCGCTCGCCACCCTCCCCTTCGTCACTGAGGCGCACCTGGCTCTGGCCCAGCGCGGCCGCCGCATGGGCGACGGCAGCAAGGGCGTTCACATCGACTCCAATGAGAATCCCATCGGCCCCTGTGACCCCGCCCGCGAAGCCGCCCACAAAAGAGTTGAAGACGGCGGCCGCTACCACTTCGACACGGAGTACGATCTCGCCGACACCTTCGCCAGGCAGGAGGGCCTCGACTCCTCATACGTCCGCGTCTACGCCGGCTCCAGCGAGCCCCTCGCCTACACCGTCCTCGCCTTCGCCAGCCCCAGCCGCCCGCTCGTCTTCGCCGACCCCGGCTATGAGGCTGCCGCCTTCGCAGCCAAGCGCGCCGGCGCCAAATCCATCCCCGTCCCCCTCGCCGACCCCAAGGGCGCCGCCGCCCACGACATCGGCGCCATGATCGCCGCCGCCGCCAACCCCGGCGTCATCTACATCTGCAACCCCAACAACCCCACCGGCACCTGCACCCCCCGCGCCGATCTCGAGCGTGCCGTCGCCGCCACCAAAGGCGACACCGTCCTCCTAATCGACGAGGCCTACGTCCATTTCTGCGATGCGCCCCGCTCCCTCGACTTCGTCAAGGAAGGACGCAACGTCATCGTTCTCCGCACCTTCTCCAAAATCTACGGCATGGCCGGCCTGCGCATGGGATTCGCCATCGGCCGCCCCGACCTGCTCAACAAGCTCGATTACTTCGGCCGCAACTTCCTTCCCACCACCGCTGTCTCCGCCGCCATCGCCAGCCTCAATCAGCCCGACCTCATCGCCACCCGCAAGAAAATCACCGCCGATACTCGCGCCGAAACTACGGCCTGGCTCAGGCAGCAGGGCTACGCCGTCTCGCCGTCTGAAAGTAATTGCTTCATGCTCGACACCCGCCGCCCCGGCAAGCAGGTCCTTGAGGCTATGGCCGCCAAAGACGTCTTCATCGGCCGCATCTGGCCCGCCTGGCCCACCCAGGTCCGCATCACCGTAGGCACCCCGGACGAGATGCAGACTTTCCGCACCGCCTTCGCGCAAGTAATGGCAAGCTGATCGTCACGCAAATCTGATCTGCGGCCGGGAGGACTGTGCCCCGTGTATGACAGCATCTCCCCTTGTCAACTGAAAATCGGGCACAGCTTCCCGTGGTGGTCGGGGCGGTGTCAAGGGCGCCGTACTTTGGCGTTCATCTCGACCCTTGACACCGCCCCGACCACTGCCACCATTGAGCTCGGTTCGAATCTCGGACGTACTTTCTGAGATTCGAACCACTATTGGAAAACCGGCTTGCATTCGCTAAACGACCCCGAGCTCGCATCTTGATTCTCAATCACCTTCGATGGCAACCATCCGGTTCCACCAACCATGTATTCGGCCTGGTACAGCACCATGATTTCCTGTTCAAACTCTTCCCTCGCGGAAAGAGGCGAGGCGTCCAATCATTCAATCGGTCCCTTACTGCGACCAACGGGGCACTCGGACTGCCTCGCATGCGAACCGCGCTCCTTCATCTGTCCGTAGTCCTGCCCGGAGCGCAACATCCAGTACAACCTCACCGCCAGCTTGTGCGCGATGGCCACCTTCGCCACCCCGTGATGCTTGCTCATCGACAGCCGCACATACTGCCGATGCCAACTGGGATCAAACCGCTGGGCCGTAGTCGCCGCCTCTACCAGCAGCCAGCGAAGCAGCGTGTTGCCTTGCTTGGTGATGTGGCCCATCTGCTGCTGCCGCTTGCCGCTGGAGGCCTCCGAGGGAATCAACCCCAGGTAGCTGCCCACCTGCTTGCCCCGCGGAAATCGTTCCCAGTTCCCCACAATCAGCACGTACGCCAGTGACACCACCGGACCCACTCCCGGATGCGTCATCAGGAGACGCGCCTGGTCATCTTGCCTGGCCGCGGCCTCCACCGCAGCGTCCAGCGGCTTGATGCGCAGTTCCAGCCCATCCAGCAACTGCAGCAGATCCGCCCGCCGCTTCGCATACCAGCCCGTCAACGGCAATGCCTCGATCTGCTGACGGCGCTTGCTCGACCAGCTTCGCGAACCCGTCAGCCCCTCGCTCTTGGCCATCGAGTCCAACTGGTTCTTGATCCGTGTCCGCATCCGCACCAGACGGCAACGGTGATACAACAACTGACGCTGCTCCTCGTTGCCGGCTGAAGGCTGCCAGACAGCGGGAAACCGGTTCTCCTCCAGCAGCCTGAGAATGTGCCGCGCATCCCGCTTGTCGGTCCGCTGCTGGCGCGGCGCCGAGGCATGAATCGCGCTGGCGTCTCCCACCAGCAATGCATGGCCCGCCTCGCTCAACAGCCTGCGAAACCAACGGTCGTTCCCCGTCGCTTCCATACCCACAACCACTTTGCTGCCCGCTAACGATCCGTAAAACCGCACCGCTTCCTCGCGATGGTTCAACCGCCGCTCACCGCACTCCCCGGTCTCCTGATCCACGTACGCAATCTGCTGGAAACTGGGATGAAAGTCACAGCCTATAATCAGCATGCTCGGCTCCTTCTCCCGAGCTACATGGTCGTCTAGCAGCAACCAGTCTACTCAGCCGAAGGAGCCGACGCTGTCATGCAATCATTCATCGCGGCGTCTTATCGCGATGAGCGCGCGTGCCTCATCAAGAACCATGCGCCCACTCACCTGCCGGCTCTTGCCCGATTCTTCTGCCACCAATACGCAATCTACCGTCTCGCCCGCGAGGTCCACCGGTTCAGCACGAACTCCCGGAACAGGTTGTCCAGAATGTCCCCGCCAAGATCGCCAAAGCCGTTGATCAACACCAGGCTGCCTCCCCGCTCCTGCGCCGGGTAGTAGGCGTTGGAAAGCGCCGCCGATCCAAAGTCGCCCAGTATCTCCGGGAAATTGATTCTCCGGCCGCCATTATCGCCGCGCGTCACAAAAGTGGAGCCAATCGCATGCGCCACGCGCGCCTTCGTGCTTCCTTCCCCCATCACAAAGTAGCGCGGGTCGCTGCGAAACACCGCCGGCAGAATGGCCCGCGTCAAAAACTCTCCCGATGCGTGGTTCAGGTACGCGGCCCCGTACCGTTTCGCATACCCTTCCATGCCGCCGCCAAAACTGGGAAAAATGTTTCTGTTCTGCTCCGCGCCCGCAACCGCGGCAGTGGTGAGAAATGTAACCGGATCGATCAGCGTTCGTGTTGCCAGGTGAAATTTCTGCTTGGCCTGCATCGGCGGAGCGTTCCAGTCAAAGCTCGAGTAAAAATTCGGAAACACCTTCAACACTCGCTGCTGCTCGGCGATCTCGACCTGCTGAATCGATGCCGCCTCCTTGTCCATCACCGTCACCGTGGTGCTGGTCGCAACGCTCAACACCACATTCGGCAGAACTACCGGCTCATCCGCCTTCAGCGCAATCGGCTCGGAGATAAACTTCTTCATCCCGTTCCCCGTTACCGTCACCACGTACGTGCCTGGCTCGAGATCGTCAAACTCGAACTGCCCCGTGGCCCCCGATCGGATCTCATGCGGCGTTCCCGGCACACTCTCTTCCGACAATTCCACGCGCGCGCCCTGAATCACGTCTCCATTCCCGTCCAGCACCGTTCCCGATATCGTCGCGGCGGCAGCGGAGGATGACCTCCCGCCCTGCGCCGGCGCGGCCATCTGTGGATTGGTTTGCGGTTGCGGCGGTTGGGGCAGTCTATCTCCCGCCTGGGCCGATAAATTAGCTATTGCGAATCCTGCTATGCACCCAAACTCCAACATCGAGCGAACCAAACGATAAATATGCGACAAACCTTCCGACCTCCCGAGCCCACAAAAGGGCCTGTACTAATTGGGACGCTCCCTTCCCGCGTCGAGTAAGCCTGATGAAGAATTTGTCATCAGCCCGACATCTCAAAGCAACCTTCCGCCAATATCACGCCTGTTCCCTGTTCCCTGTTCCCTGTTCCCTGTTCCCTGTTCCCTGTTCCCTGGTCCCTGTTCCCTGGTCCCTGGTCCCTGTTCCCTGTTCCCTGGTCCCTGGTCCTCGTTCCCTAGGTCCCTAGGTGTGCATTGTCAATAGGTTGTTCCGATCGAAGCCTGCTCGGCTGATGGGTGGAGATGCGTCGAGGCTGCCGTGGGGTCTGTGCCAGTTGTACTGATGGATCCACCTGGGCAGTTGTTCAGCGCGCTGTTTGGAGCTGGGATAGGAGCGGGCGTAGGCCCATTCGCGCAGAGCGGTCTGGATGAAGCGTTCGGCTTTGCCATTGGTGCGGGGAGTGTAGGGCCGTGTTCGGCGATGCTTGAGGCCGAGCTGTTGGCAGGCCAGGGCGAATCGGCGGGAGGCGTAGGCAGGGCCGTTGTCAGTCAGGACGGCTTTGAAACGGATGCCGAGCCGGTCGTAGTAGGCCAGGGCGCGGTAGAGGAACTGGACCGCGGAATCGGCCTGCTCGTTGGCGAAGATGTCGGAGAAGGCGATGCGGGAGTGGTCGTCGATGGCCACATGCACGTACTCCCATCCCAGGCCGCGGGTGCGTCGGCTGGGGTCGCCGTGGATGCGCATGCCTTCGGCGCTGAAGCGGCCCAGCTTCTTGATGTCGAGGTGGAGCAGATCGCCGGGGGCGGCATGCTCGTAGCGCTGGACCGCAACACGAGGTTCTAGATCGCGCATGCGGCTGAGCTTGAGCCGGCGCAGGATGCGGCTCACCGTGGCCTGGCTCAGGCCGGTGTGCTGGGCGATGCGCAGGCCGGTCCAGCGCTCCTTGCGCAGCCGCTGCACCCGCTCCACCAGCTCCGCCGGGGTGGGCTTGCGCAACCGGCGCGGCCGGGAGCTGCGATCCGGGAGTCCGGCGCGGCCATCGGCCCGGTAGCGGGCCGCCCACTTGCCGGCCGTCCTCGCGCTGACGTTGAAGCAGGCCGCGGCCTGCTTCAACGTCAGCCCCTGCTCCAAGACTCTTTTTGCCAGCTGCTCTCGCATCTTCACCGTCAATCGGGCATTCTTATGAATGTCCATCTGGTCTCCTGAGAAAGTTAAGTCTTTGACAAACTCAGCTTCCAGTTCTCGACCAGATGGACAACAACCTATTGAAACCTCACACCTAGGTCCCTTGGTCCCTGCTCTCTGTTCCCTGTTAAACTGGTAGGGTTGCAGTCGTAGTGCCTCCCGCCAACGGAACCTGCCTGCAAGTCTTTCAGAGGAAGAAGAGAACCCACCGTGAAGACTGAAACCCGTCACGCGCTCAAACAGGACAAATTTGCTCTCGCCGCCAAAGGAAGCGTCAGTTGGGTCTCTGACAACAGAAGCAGCGTCATTCGCTGGCTCATCTGGGGCGGCTCTGCGCTGGTGCTCATCGTCGGGCTCGTGGTGTTCTGGGGCGTGGAGACTTCGGCGGCCAATGACGCCATCGGTGCCGGTTTAGACACATACTCCGCCCAGCTTTCCGCCCCCGGCGCCCCCGCTCAACCCGGAACCTACGCCAACGTCACGGACCGCCTGAAGGCCGCCAATGACCAGTTCGAGACCGCAGTCCAGAAGTACGGCTGGCTCCCTCAGGGCGCTCGCGCGCGCTACTTTGCCGGGGTGACCGAAATGCAGCTGGGAAAGACCGGCTCCGCGGAATCGTTGTTGAAGGACGCCGCCGGATCGTGGAATCGCAACACCGGCAACCTGGCGAAACTGGCGCTGGCCCAGCTCTATCACCAGACCGGCCGCGATCCCCAGGCCATCAGCCTCTATAACGAACTTATCGCCCACCCTTCCGTCACCGTCTCCGCACCGGTGGCCCAGCTCGATCTGGCTGACCTCTACGTGGCCGAAGGCAAGCAGGACCAGGCCCGCCTCCTCTGGGCAAAGGTCAAGGACGCCGACAAGGACGGCATGGCCGCAACCATCGCCTCCCAGAAGCTCACCGGCAAGCAGCAATAAGCTTTCTGTACCGCCGGTTTCCAAACCGGCTGTAGCGCGGGTCTCAAGACTCGCGCATTGCCAGCGCCTCCCATACCACCTTCCAAACCATGGCCCGCCGCCGTCGCCGATAATAATGCTTGGGGCGCGCGCGTCCGCCCCTGAGCATTTTGCCCCGGGTGTGCGTCTTTTCGATGTATGAGCGCCACCCTCACCTTACCCTGGATGGAGATTGCCCACAGCGCCGTGCACGACGAAGCCCGCCAGCACGCCTCCGATGAAGCGCTTGTGGCTCTGGTGGAGCAGTATGCCTCCACGCTCTACCGGGTAGCATTTTCCGTTTTGCGCAACGCCGCCGACGCCGAAGACGCCGTCCAGGAGACCTTCCTGCGCGTGCTGCGCCATCGCAGCACCCTCGGGGAAGTGCGCGACCACCGCGTGTGGCTCATCCGCATCGTGTGGAACATTGTGCTCGACCGCAAGCGCCGCGCCAAAACCCGCCCGGAAACCGAAGACATGAGCGACCTGGCCCGGGTGCTGCCGGCCGCCGGCCTCAGCGCCGAGGAGCGCGCCGCGGCCTCCCAACATCACACCCAGATGCTGCGCCTCGTCGACAGCCTCCCCGCCAAAGAGCGCGAGGTGCTGGTGCTGTCTGCTTTCGAGGAGCTGTCCAGCGTGGAGATTGCCCAGGTCCTCGGGGTCACTGAGTCCAGCATCCGCTCGCGCCTTTTCCGCGCACGCAACATCATGGCGGACCTGCTGGAGCGGCCAAGGAGTTTGCGATGAAGTCGCCTGAAGAGAACGGATTGAGGGCCCCGGTTACTGAAGCAGAGAAGACACTGCTCCTGGTTGCATCGCTGCCTGCGCCCGAGGGTCTGGTGGACCGCGTCCAGGAGGAACTCCGCGCCGCCCCGCGCGGCCACCTGTTGCAATGGCCAAATGCGCTGCTGCCCGGCGCGTGGGGCTTGAGCCCGGCGCTGCGAGGCGCGGCAGCGGCAGCTATCGTTTGCATCGTGGCCGGCGGCGGCTGGCGCATCTACTCCCACGTCCAGACGCCCGCGGCTCCCACCGCCAACGTGGTGGTGATGCCCGCGCGGGTGGGCATAAAGGGCGGCTTCTCCAACGCCGGGGCCATGCGCACCCCGGACACCCTGGCCAAACCGGTGCTGACCCACGCGGTTACGCCGGCGGCTGCCTCGCCGGAGCCCAACCCGCCTGCCAAGCTCCACAAGCTTCGCCACCACCCCACCGCGCCGCCGCAAGCCGTTCCGCCACGTTAGCGTTCTACGCGTCCCGCGCCATCGCTTTGAACAGCATGCCCAGCAGCGCCAGCACCACCGCGCCCCAGAACGCGGGCACCATTCCGTAAACGTGGAATCCGCGCACGATGCTCGATGCCGCCAGGATCATCAGGCCGTTGATGACCAGCAGAAAAATCCCGAACGTGAGGATGCTGATGGGGAAGGTGATGATCTTCAGCACCAGCCCGATGGTTGCGTTCAGCAGCCCAATGACCAGCGCCGCCACCAGCGCGGCGGTGAGGTCGCGCACGTGGAATCCAGGGACAAACCGCGAAGTGACGATGAGAGCCAGGGCGCTCAAGAGCCATTGCAGCAGAAGCCTGAGCATGGAAACTTTCTCCTTGCGATTGCGATGGGCACTACCACCTGAATGAGATGCAGCCGAGTAGATGGGGTACATTCTATCCCGCGGGGCCGGCTTTGGCGGGCGCTAAACTCGATGCATGTTCGCGCGCAGGCTGAAGGTGGAGCGGGTGGATGGGACAGGTGCGCGGCACGCGTGTCCCATCCGCTGGATCGACAACTTTGCCATGCGCAACTTCACCAACGACGCCATCTTCGACGACACGCTGCCGGCCGCCGACGGGCTGCTGGAGGCCGGCCACCGCGTGCCGCTGGACCGGCTCCAGCCCGCAATGGAGGACTGGTTCCGGCGCAAGGGCTACCTGGCGGCCGCGGACAGGCTGGAAGTGACGGAGCTTGGAGGTCCCTGAGGCAGCCGCGGCGCCCGGGGGATTTTCACGGCCGAGGCGGCTCTTGCCGCCGGGGCCAGGTGCGGCGAATTCTTCGGCAGGGGGCTGGTGGCTGGATCGGAGTTGAGAAACAGGCGCATCTCGGCTTCGCGGCGGGCTTTCAGGCCGGAGTTTTCTTTGGCGCCGCAGAGTCCCACTTGAGGAACTCGAGGGCGGCGGCGCCCAGGTTGCCGCTGTTGAGCTCATGCAGCAGGGTGGAGCTGGCCAGGCTGATTCCGTCGGAGGCCTCCAGCGGCAAGCGCCAACAGCAGATGGGCCACATTACCAGGCAGGGCAACACGCTGCTTGGCTGGCTGCTGGTGGAGGCGGCGACTACGGCCCAACGGCATGATCCGGGCTGGCATCGGCAGTATGTGCGGCTGTCGATGACCAAGCATCACGGGGTGGCGAAGGTGGCCATCGCGCACAAGCTGGCGGTTCGGTTGTATTGGATGTTGCGCTCCGGGCAGGACTATGCACAGATCAGGGAGCGCGGTTCGCACGCGAGGCAGTCGGAGTGCCCCGTTGGTCGCAGTAAGGGACCGATTGAATGATTGGACGCCTCGCCTCTTTCCGCGAGGGGAGAGTTTGAACACGGTTTTCCAACCATGGTTCGAATCTCGGAAAGTACGTCCGCGATTCGAACCGAGCTCGATGGTGGCGGTGGCCGGGATGGTGTCAAGGGTCGAGATGAACGCCAAAGTACGGCGCCCTTGACACCATCCCGACCACCACCGGAAGCCCTACGCGTTTTCAGTTGACTAGGGGAGACGCTGTCATACACGGGGCACAGTCTCGACGCTTGTATAGTATTGCCACCGGGCCACTTTCCCTTTTTCCCGAGGTCAAGCCATGACACGAACCATCCTCCGTGTCCTCCCGTGTTTGCTTCTGCTGGCTGCCGCAGTCCTGCACGCGCAAACTCCGTCGAGCCGGACCGCACCGCGCACATCACCCTCGGCCAGTCGGCGGTGCCGCTCTTTGGGCCGTGGAAGTTCACCGTGGGCGACTCGCCCATCGACCCCAGGACGGCCAGCCGCTGTGGGCCGAGCCGGACTTCGACGACACCAAATGGGAGACGGTGGACCTGACGCCGAAGGACGGGGCCTTCGATCCTACCGCCGGGCTTCCCGGCTATGTGCCCGGCTGGACGGCCAAGGGACACCCAGGCTACTTTGGTTACGCCTGGTACCGCATACGGGTGGAGGTGCAGGAGCGGCCGGGCGCGGGGCTGGCCCTGGCGGGACCGGCCAACGTGGATGACATTTACCAGATCTTCGACAACGGGGAGCCGGCCGGCCACTTCGGCGATTTCACCGGCAGCAGGCCCGTGGCTTACTATTCCCAACCCAAAATGTTCCCGCTGCGGCAGTTGGGCAGTCGCGACGCCGGGACCGGTCGAGAGGGGACCAGATTGGCTGAATCCACGCGGGTTCTGGCCTTCAGGCTATGGATGGAGCCTTTCTCCCTGGTCAATGAACCCGATTCGGGCGGCATGCATTCGGCCCCGGTGCTGGGCGAGGCCGGCGCGGTGGAGGGCGGCTACCAGATGCGCTGGCTGGAACTGATCCGCGCCTACGTCTCTTATGCCGCCGAAGCATTGCTGTTTGGCCTGCTGTCGGTGGTGGCCTTCAGCCTGATCCTGTTTGACCGCTCCGACCGTGTTTATCTTTGGATGGGCGCTCTTTTCCTGCTCATTGCTGTCCATAGCGGCCTCACTTTCCTGGGCGCCTGCACGGAGCTTCAGGGCAGTCTCACCGATGGTCTGATCATTGATGGTTTTGTTGGCCCGCTGACTTTCGCCGCATGGGTGATGGTGTGGCGGGTATGGTTCGGGCAACAGCGTCCGCGGTGGCTGCCCTTGCTGACAGCCGGGCTGACGCCGCTGCTGGGGGTCTCAAACATTCTGAGCGAAGAGATCTTCTTCGGGCTTGTTCCGCATGCGGTTGCAGTTCAGTTCATGAACGTCTCCCTGGTTCTCCGCCTGCTCTTTTTCGCCTTGTTGTTGTGGGTGGTCATCGAAGGGATTCGGAAGCAGGCGATCGAAGGCTGGCTGGTTTTGCCTCTGGTGGTGTTGCGTGGGGTTCGGGGCCTTCACGACCCAACTCAGCCTTGTCCATATCCGGATGTTCTGGTTTCCATTAGGGCCGGTCACCCTTGCCACAGTGTCCCGGGCTGCTGGTAGCGGTGGTCATCGCCCTGCTGCTGCTGCGGCGTCTCTTGCAGTCGGGGAAGCGGCAGCGGCTGATGGCACTGGATGTGAAGCAGGCGCAGGAGGTGCAGCAGGTGATCCTGCCCGAGGCGCGGCTGGCGCTGCCCGGCCTGGCGGGGCTGCCGGGGCTGACCATCGAGAGTGAGTACCGTCCCGCGCGCGAAGTGGGCGGCGACTTCTTCCAGATC
>CAWBIG010000224.1:0-6185 GCA_963788435.1 uncultured Acidobacteriota bacterium
AGCTTCATCGGTCGCCGCGGCGGCAGCGGGCGGCGCCCTTGCTCTTGCGTTTCTCGTCCGCAATTCCCACAGGGAACCCTGAAGCCCGCACCAACCACCCATTCCGGGAGGCTGCGGCGTATTTCAGGACTAATCCTGGGTTATCGCCAGTACGCATTTCAAACCCCTTCCGTCAGGTCTGCCGGGAATTCGGCCTTCCATCGATAAATCGATTCACTTGCTTGCAGAATGTTGTGCGCGCTCGATAGTATTTGGGCGTCCACAGGCAGGACTTCGAGGCGGAGCCAGAGATACGCAGCGCCCTGCCCGACCCCGAGTACAAGCAATGGAAGCTGCCTCCGAGACCGCAAAGGAAAACAGCAATGTCGAAATCGAAAACCGGGAATCCCCTTCTATTGAGTCGTCGCGATGCACTGAAGCTCTCGGCGGGCGCCGGGATGGTCGCCGCGATCGCGAGTACGGCTCACGCCTCCGAAAGCATCAAGACCGGTGTTCACCAGCAGCAGCCGCCGTTCTGTTCCACGCCCCCCTCCGCCGTGGCCCATACGAAATACGGCAAGGTGCGCGGCTTCGTGTCCGGCGACGTCTACACCTTCAAGGGAGTTCCCTACGGCCAGGACACCGGAGGGGAAAATCGCTGGCTGCCCGCCAAGCCGCCCGTTCCCTGGGACGGGGAGTACCCCGCGCTCATCTACGGAGCCAACTGTCCCCAGCGCCTGCACGACTGGCATAGCCAGGAGCAGGTGTTTCTCCAGGACTGGGACGACGGCTGGCAGAGCGAGGACATGCTCAAGCTGAATATCTGGACGCCGTCGCTCACCGGCAGCCGGCCCGTCATGTTCTATATCCACGGCGGCGGCTTTGAATTCGGATCCTCCTACGAGTTGCCGTCGCACGAAGGCGCCAACATGGCTCGCTACCACGATGTCGTTCAGGTCTCGGTCAACCATCGCCTGAACGCATTGGGATTCCTCGATATGTCTGAGGTAGGAGGCGCTGGATACGAGGATTCCTCCAATGTCGGCATGACAGACCTGGTTGCCGCCCTGCAATGGGTGCGGGATAACATCGCGAATTTTGGCGGCGATCCCAATCGCGTGATGATTTACGGTCAGTCCGGCGGCGGGGGCAAGGTGGCCACCCTCATGGGTATGCCCTCCGCTCAGGGACTCTTCCACCGCGCGGCCATCCAGTCGGGCGGCAGCTTTTTCGGATCGGCGGACGACGCCAGAGAACTGACGCGGCAAATGGTCAAGGACCTGGGCATTGCTCCGAACAACATTGCAGCCCTCCAGAAGATGGACTGGAAGGACCTGATGGCGGCCGCGGATGCGGCGCAGGGAAAGCTGCCGGCCAATCCCCACATGCCATTCAGAATGCACGGACCGCCGCGGCGATTCTGGATGCCGATTCTCGACCGCCACGTGATTCCGACGGGGCCTTTTCAGGATGCCGCGCCGGAGATGTCAAAAAACATTCCCCTGATGGTCGGCTCGGTCAGCGAAGAAGGGAACTCGATGGCATCGCGGCCCACGGAAGCAGAATGGCGCGCCAACCTCATCAAGGCCTATGGCGAGGAAAAAGGCAAAGCTCTGGCCGATGGCATGAGGAAGGCCTATCCCGAAAAGGCTGTGCGCACGCTGTCGTACATCTGCGGAGGCGGAGGCTTCCTGAACGCGCTCACGATGCGCAACGGCGTAGTCCATTTGGCCAAGTTGAAATACGAGCTCCGCGCGGCGCCGGTCTACACCTACTACTTCACCTGGCAAACCAAAATGCTGGACGGGATCCCCGGGGCCTGGCATACCGCCGACCTGCAGTTCTGCTTCGACAATACCCTTCGCTGTGAGCAGGGCACCGGGAACACGCCCGAAGCGCAGGCGTTGGCCAAAAAGATGGCCACTGCCTGGGCGAACTTTGCTCGTACAGGCAATCCCAGCCAACCGGGCATTCCCTGGGAACCGACCGATCCGGTCACCAACAAGACCATGGTCTGGGACAACAAACCGCATATGGTGGATGATCCAGACGGCGCATTACGGAAGATCGTTCTTTGACGAGGAATGAGGGTGCCCCCGGTCCCTCGTCCGCCGCGGCGGAGGGACCGGGGATGCTGACAGGTGGCCTGCGTGCCCCATCCTTTGCACAGCTTCATCGTGAAATGGGTGGGAAACAACACCGCCAGCCCATCCCATGTCAGCCCCGCCCATGCTTCCCGGAGGGAAGCAACGAGAGTAGCCCGGGGGCTGAGTCGGCCGCGATACATCGCGGCGGACGACACCCCGGGACACCGCCCACCACCACGGCCCGCGCCCCATAGGGTCGCGGCGAACCGTCCCCAAAAGGCTGCATGCTCATCCATGTCACAGCCTCACCGTGACACGGGTGAGAGACAACACCGCCAGCACTTCTTCCCGCAATTCTCCGCCACCGTGGAGAATCCGAGAATCGTTCCGTATCTCCGCGCACCCCAAAATAACTCGCTAACTAGCTCACCAGCACCCCCGGATCCGCGCAGCGGCAAAGCACCCCGGAGGGGTAGCACGACGCTAGCCCAGTCGATCCTGAAAGCCCTTTGGAACCACTTCGTCTCCTTGTCCAGCTCCGCCCGCCCGTGTCGGTCATTTCATTCCCTTCCTTCGGAACATTTGGTGAGCCAAATCACAATCCGCACGCCCCCGCCCAAACCACCCCGCTCAACCCACCCCGGATCGTCTCAGACGGGTGAAACATCTCCCCCCGGATCGTCTCAGACGGGTGCAACAACTACCCCCGGATCGCCTCATGCTATTTTCGCCCCATATTCGCCTTTCCCGAGCTATAATGCTCCTCATGGATTTCCAGCTTGTCACCCAGTACAAGCCCCGTGGCGACCAGCCCCGCGCCATCGAAGAACTCGTCCAGGGCCTCCACGCCGGCGAGCAACATCAAGTGCTGCTTGGAGTTACAGGCTCCGGCAAAACCTTCACCATGGCCAAGGTAATCGAGCAAGTCAACCGCCCCGCCTTAATCCTCGCCCATAACAAAACCCTCGCCGCCCAGCTCTATCATGAGTTCAAACAGTTCTTCCCAGGCAACGCAGTAGAGTATTTCGTTTCTTATTACGACTACTACCAGCCCGAAGCCTACATTCCGGCGGGGGACCTCTATATCGAGAAGGAAGCCACGATCAATGAGGAATTGGATAAGCTGCGGCTTTCGGCTACGCGGTCGCTGTTTGAGCGGCGGGACGCCATTATTGTTTCGTCGGTGAGCTGCATTTACGGGCTGGGGTCGCCGGAGGCTTATTACGGGATGCTGCTGCTGCTGGAGAAGGGGCAGCGCATTTCCCGCAAGGACATAACGCGGCGGCTGGTGGAGATTCTTTACGAGAGGAACGACACCGACTTCCGACGCGGCACTTTTCGCGTCCGGGGCGACATCATTGAAGTGTTCCCCACTTACGACGAGAATGCCTACCGCATCGAGCTCTTCGGTGACGAGATCGAAACGCTGTCCCAGATCGACCCGCTGTTTGGGACGGTGAAGCAGAAGTACTCGCGGCTGCCCATTTACCCCAAGAGCCATTACGTGGTTCAGCCGGAGCGCAAGTCGCAGGCCGTCCAGTCCATCATCGACGAGCTCGCGTTGTGGGTCCCGCAGCTCGAATCCGAAGGCCGCATGGTGGAGGCGCAGCGCGTGAACCAGAGGACCCGGTTCGACCTGGAAATGATCAAGTCCATGGGCTACTGCCACGGCATCGAGAACTACTCGCGGCACTTCTCCGGCCGGCTGCCCGGCGAGCCGCCGCCTACGCTGCTCGACTATTTCCCAAGGGACTACATCCTCTTCGTGGACGAGAGCCACGCGACTATTCCCCAGGTCCACGGCATGTGGCACGGCGACCGCAGCCGCAAGCAAAACCTGGTCGACTACGGCTTCCGCCTGCCCTCCGCGATGGACAACCGCCCGCTCAAGTTTGACGAGTTTGAGACCCGCGTGCACCAGACCATCTACGTCTCCGCCACGCCGGGGCCCTACGAGCTGACGCGCTCGGCTGGAGTTGTGATCGAGCAGGTGATCCGGCCTACAGGTTTGGTGGACCCCGAAGTGGAAATCCGGCCGGTCAAGGGCCAGATCGACGACCTACTTGCCGAGATCAGGGACCGCGCCAAGCGAAACGAGAGAGTCCTGGTAACTACGCTCACCAAGCGCATGGCCGAGGACCTGGCCGGCTATTACACCGAAGTCGGCGTGCGCTGCCGCTACATGCACTCGGAGATCGAGACGCTGGAGCGCGTCAAGCTGCTGGCGGGGCTGCGCAAGGGGGATTTCGACGTGCTCATCGGGATCAACCTGCTGCGGGAGGGACTCGATCTGCCCGAAGTGTCGCTGGTCGCCATTCTCGACGCGGACAAGGAAGGGTTCCTGCGCTCGGCGGGCTCGCTGATCCAGACCATCGGGCGCGCGGCTCGACATATTGAGGGCCGCGCCATCCTCTACGCCGACCGCATGACCGACTCCATGCGCCGCGCCATCGACGAAACCGACCGCCGGCGCACCGTCCAGCGCGCCTACAACGAGGAGAACGGTATTATTCCGCAATCGATCATCAACAAGATGGACATGGGCCTTGCCTACATTCTGAAGGCCGAATACGGCGAGATCAGCGAAGAAGAAATCCAGGGCGTCCCCGAATTCAAGTCCGCAGAGGAAGTCGACGCCTTTATCGCGAAGTTAGAAACGGAGATGCGGGAGTCAGCTAAGAAGTTTGAGTTTGAGAAGGCGGCGAAGTTACGCGATCAGATCAAGGAGCTAAGGGATAAGGAGTTTTTGTTTGGGTGAACTCGCAGCGGAGAGGATGGAAGCCGAAATGGACGATTGGGTCAAGAGAATGGTCGAGTGCCTCGCACCGGACGAGATTCAAGGCGTTCGGGTTGAGGAGGCCATTTCGATCAAGTACCAGAATCGACCGAAGAGCGTATTTAAGTACCGCCGGAACTGCGAGAGGTCCCGATCTAACCTGGAGAATAACCTCGTCTGGGTGTGCTCCCCAGACGAATATAACGACCCGTACGACAGCGGCATCACCATTCAGGCCGAGACGCTTACGAAGACGGTCATCCTGCAAGGAGTTAAAGAGATCATCGCCGGGGACTTGGCCACCATCCTGGAGGTTCCCAAGATCGAAGGGATTTTGAATGCCTCGAATCCGGCGCTCGCCTTGCAAGAGTTTGTCATGGCGGATATGGATCATGTCCCTCCGGAACAAAGAGGAATGTTCAGCGACCCCCTGGGCGCCCAGATCAAAGCCTGGGAAGAGACGTTTGAGAAGGTTCTGTCGACTAGCTATAAAAGTTCCCTGAAGATTTGCTCATTTAGCGAGACGCAAATTTCAATCATCTGTGGTCGCACTATGCAGACCAGCACAACGGATTTTGCGTCGAATATAATCTCGAGCAACTGCAACCGCAGAACCTATTCGTCAGGATGCTATTCCCGGTTATCTATACTGAAACGATCTTTGACGCCACGCGGTACTATCTCGCGGCGATGCAAGACCGGCAAACGTTCAACAACCTCTTCCCAGCACTCGCTGCACTTCATAAGTCTCCTGAGTGGAGATACGAAAGAGAATGGCGCCTAGTCATTCCGGGGAATCTGGTGCCGAAAGACTCCGCTTGGCGCGTCCCCACTCCCAAGCGCATCTACTTGGGTTCCCGGATGGCTGAGTCAGAAAAGGAACAGATTGCCGAAATCTGCAGGAAAAAGGGAGTCGAGGTTCATCAAATGTATCTGGCCAAGGACTCGTTCCTCCTCCATCCGACTCGATCTCGACTGCTCCGGGGATGCCGGTTGCGTAGAGGTTGAGGGTGCTCCGCCGGTATTGCTCGGGCGAGGCCACTAATCCCCGTTTGACTAGATTGGGGTGAGTGTATTGGCGGCGGGAAATGCAGGTCCTTCGACTGCGTTTGCCGCAAAAAGCGCGGCAAACTTCGCTCAGGATGACGGCGGCATTTTTATTGTGAACTTCAGGGGCAGGGCTGGGTGGAACAGCGACGGATCCCTCAGGCGGCGAAGCTCTTATCGGACCGCAGATCGCCGAGCCCGGCCAGCAGTCCCGCGACGGAAACATCCTCGTCGAGCGCATCCCAGTGCAGGCCGCGGCTGCTCAGGCGGACCTGTTCGCGCTCCTCGGGCGTGGC
>CAWBIG010000225.1:0-66354 GCA_963788435.1 uncultured Acidobacteriota bacterium
CAGTCCCGGAAACGCAAATGTGTGCGCGCATGAGCCGGAGGAATAGGCAAGAAGTTCGCAGGATCGTGATACCGCACGAAACTCGCTTCTCCGTAGTATCGGAGTGTAGACAAAAGCGATGAAGCGCCACGGGTCGCCATCGAGCAGGTTCGCCAAAAGGAGAAACAATGCAGAAGCGTACGTTGGGAAAGAGCGGCCTTGAAGTTTCAGCCCTGGGCCTGGGTTGCATGGGACTGAGCTACGGGTACGGTCCGGCAACGGAAAAGGAACAGGGCATCCAGCTGATTCGGGCTGCGTACGAGAACGGGGTTACCTTCTTCGATACAGCAGAGGCCTACGGCCCCAACCTGAACGAAGAACTGCTGGGCGAGGCGCTCGCTCCGTTTCGGGACAAGGTTGTCATCGCCACTAAGTTTGGATTTGTTGAGGGCAAGCCAGCCCTGGGTCTGGACAGCCGTCCGGAGCGCATCCGCGAGGTGACGGAGGCGGCGCTGAAGCGTCTGCGCACCGGCGTGATCGATTTGCTCTATCAGCATCGCGTGGATCCGAATGTGCCCGTCGAAGATGTTGCGGGTACGGTGAAGGATCTCATTGCGCAGGGCAAGGTGAAGCACTTTGGCATGTCCGAGGCAGGGGTTGAGAGCATTCGCCGTGCCCATGCAGTGCAACCGGTCACAGCTTTGCAAAGCGAGTATTCGCTGTGGTGGCGCGAGCCGGAGAAGGAGATTCTGCCCACGCTGGAAGAGTTGGGAATAGGCTTTGTCCCCTTCAGTCCGCTCGGCAAAGGATTTTTGACTGGAGCCATCAACGCGAATACCACTTTTGACAAAACGGATTTCCGCAACGTGGTGCCGCGGTTCGATGAAGAAAACCGCAAGGCCAACCAGGTGCTCGTCGATGTCCTGACCAAGATTGCCGCGCAAAAGGGCGTCACCAATGCGCAGATTGCCCTGGCGTGGTTGCTGGCGCAGAAGCCGTGGATCGTACCCATTCCTGGAACAACCAAGCTGCATCGGCTCAAGGAGAATCTCGGCGCCGCTGCGGTGGAGCTGACCGCCGGCGATCTTGCAGAGATTGAGAGCGCGGTTTCTGCCATCGAGGTGCAGGGCGCGCGCTATCCCGCGCAACTGGCTAACCGCGTTGGCCGCTAGGGGTATCCCCGCGCGCTGAATGGGCTGCGTGCGATCGACGAGGTAACAAAATCATGAGCAATCCATCCATGACGATATTGGTGATTGGCGCAACCGGGAGCATTGGAAGCCTGGTTGTGGAAGAGGCGCTGCGCCAGGGGCATTCGGTTCGCGCGCTCGTGCGCAGCGTGGAGAAAGCGCGGCGGCTTCCCGCGAAAGCGGAGGCGGTGATCGGCGACTTGACTCGCCCCGACACTCTTGAAGCTGCCGTTAAGGGAATTGATGCCATCGTGTTCACGCATGGGTCGGATGGTGCTGGGAAGGTTGGTTCGGAAACAGTCGATTACGGCGGCGTCCGCAACGTCCTGGCAGCGCTGGGCTCGCGAAAGGTGCGCATTGCGCTGATGACCGCAATCGGAGTCACGAACCGGACCGGCTCCTATAACCGTTCCACCGAATCTCACGACTGGAAGAGGCGGGCTGAACGACTTGTGCGCGCGAGCGGATGTCCTTACACCATCGTGAGGCCCGGGTGGTTCGACTACAACAAAGCCGATGAGCATAAGCTTGAGTTCCTGCAAGGCGACACGCGGCAGGCCGGCAACTCCAGCGACGGAGTGATTGCACGGCGGCAGATTGCAGAAGTGCTGGTGGGCAGCCTGACTTCAGAACACGCGGTGGGGAAGACTTTTGAACTGGTTGCGACCAAAGGGCCGGGGCAGAAAAACCTGGATGATTTGTTCGCCACTCTCGACGCAGATTCCGAGAACGGGTTCGACGGTGTACGCGACACGCCCAACCAGCCGCTGGAAGATGAGCCGCAGCGGGTCAAGGACGACCTCCGCACGTTGGTGTAAAAACGCCGACAGGCGTATCGCTCATTGAGAGGGAGAGAATGACAGATGTGATCGTAGTCATCGGAGCAGGTTCGATTGGGCAGGCAATCGCGCGCCGGGTCAGCGCCGGCAAGCAGGTTCTGATGGCCGATATACGGCAGGAAAACGCCGATGCGGCGGCAAAAGTTCTTTTCGATGCGGGATTCAATGTGAGCACGGCGACGGTGGATGTTTCATTACGCCGCTGGCAAACGATGAGTTGAAAGGACCGCGCGGGCCTGGCTATCGGCGAATGCTGGAAGTGTCGGCAGCGGGACGAGCCGGCACGCCCGACGAAGTGGGAACGGTTGGCGCGCTCCTGATGGGCTCTGAAGGCGCGTTCATCACCGGTAGCGACTTCCTTATGGATGGTGGAGTGACGGCAGCCTATTGGTTTGGAGATCTGGCTCCGAAATGACGGAGTGACTGCGCAAAGCAGCCGGCTGATAGACTTAAGGGAGCGGAGGCAATGTTTCCGGAGTCATGGTCGAGCTGGCACCATCGATACTTTCCGCTGATTTTGCGCGGCTTGCCGAGGAAGTGGCGGCGGCCGAGCGGGGCGGCGGCACGGTGATCCATGTGGACGTGATGGATGGGCATTTTGTGCCCAACATCACCGTTGGGCCGCCGGTGGTGGCTTGCCTGCGCAGGGCCACGAAGCTGCCGCTCGATTGCCACCTGATGATCGAGAACGCGGACGAGTTCATTCCGGCGTTTGCCGATGCGGGGGCGAACTGGGTGAGCGTGCATTACGAAGCCTGCCGGCACCTGCACCGGACGCTCGAGCATATTGCCGACCATGGGATGGAACCGGCGGTGGTGCTGAATCCGGCCACGCGGGTGAACCTGATCCGCGACATTCTGCCCATGGTGCACCACGTGCTGATCATGAGCGTGAACCCGGGGTTCGGGGGACAGAAGTTTATCGAGTTCTCGCTGGACAAGATCCGCGAGCTGGCGAGGATCCGGGCGGAATTGGGGCTGACATTTAAAATAGAAGTAGACGGCGGAGTGGCTCACGACACGGTTGCGCGGGTCGTCCAAGCAGGAGCGGAGATTCTGGTGGCCGGGAATGCCGTGTTTGGAGAAGGCCGGGCGGAAGAGGATGCGCGGGCGCTGCTTGAGGCGGCGCGGCGGGCGGCGAGGCAGCCGGCAGGCGCGGTTTAGGTAAGATAAGAACCAGCAAACGGGCAACAGATGTACGGGATGAGGCGGGCCTTCCCCAGGGCCTGGCCGCAATGAGGGACTATGAAGCAGTTTTCCAATCGAGTGGTTGCGGGTGCGCTGGCGGTGGTGATGATGACCGGCGCGCAGGCGTTTGCCAAGGAGAAGCAGCCGAAGAAGAAGAAGGCGTATGACCTGAGCGCCAATCCGCTGGCGAATGTGCAATCGAAGCAGCCGGACAAGGAACTGTTCGACAAGGCGATGATCGAGATGAAGAGGGGGCGCTACGACGTGGCGCGGCTGGATCTGCAGACGCTGTTGAACACGTATCCCGACTCGGAATACAAGATGCGGGCCAAGCTGTCGGTGGGCGATAGCTGGTTCAAGGAGGGGGGATCGGCGGCGCTGACCCAGGCGGAAGCCGAATACAAGGATTTTGAGACGTTCTTCCCCAATGCTCCGGAGGCGGCGGAAGCGCAGATGAAGGTGGGGGATATTTACTATTCCGAGATGGAGAAACCGGACCGCGACTACACCAACGCGCTGAACGCGGAGAAGGAATACCGGGAGATGATCAACGACTACCCGGATTCGACGCTGATTCCGCGGGCCAAGCAGAGGCTGCGGGATGTGCAGGAAGTGCTGGCGGAGCGGGAGACGCAGATCGGTCTCTACTACGCGAGCCGGGAGGATTATCCGGCGGCGATTGCGCGCCTGCAGACGGTGGTGGATACGTACCCGCTGTACTCGAAGAGCGATTTGGCTCTCCTGACGATTGGCGATGCGTATGCCGGCGAGGCGCACATGGTGCAGATGTCGGGCGTGCCGGGGGCGGTGAAGGAGCGGATGCGGTCGTTTTACCTTGATAAGGCGGCGCGGGCGTACGACAAGGTGATTACGCGCTATCCGATGGCGCCGCGGGTTGAGGATGCGCGCGACCGGCTGGTGGCGATGAACCTGCCGATTCCTGAGCCGACGCAGTCCGCGGTGGCGGAGAGCGAGGCCGAGGAAGCGAGCCGGCAGAGGATCCAGTTTACGGACACGCTTTGGGGAATTGTGAAGCACGGGCCGACGGTGGTGGAGGCGGTACACGTGGGCGATCCGACGCTTCAGGATCCCGCGCGCACATTTGCTCCGGACCTCGCCAAGGAAAACCTGGACCTGTTCAAGTCGGCTCTGAACGCGGGCAAGACGGCGGCTCCGGCGACCGCGCCAGCGCCCACGGCGGCCAACGAACCGCCGCGCAGCGATCAGCCTTCTGCAGCGCCGGTGGAAGTGGCGCCGACGGGAGGAACAGGCGTGGGAGTTTCAATTGTGAGCGCGCCAAGCTCGGCCGCGGCGGCGGACGGGAGCTCGCTGGTGAAACCGGTGACCCCGGATAACTCGGCGGCCATCCCCGCTGCCCAGGCTCCGGCTCCTGCTCCCGAACAGGTGAACGAGATACGGTCGGGGACGGGTCAACAGGCCACGGGCGACGACCACACGAAGAAGAAGGCGCCCAAGGCCGACCTGAGCGACGAGTCCTCCAGCAAGAAAAAGAAGAAGAAGGGATTGGCCAAGCTGAACCCGTTCTAAAGGCAGGGAGCAGGGAGTAGCAAACGAGGCCGCATCCTTTTTGGGTGCGGCCTTTGTGTTGGATCTTAGCGCGGGTGAGGTTTGATGCGGACCGCAGAGACTCAGGCGCGTGTGTCGTGGTCGGCCCAGGCCTCCTGAAGCTACGCGGCCAAGCGCTGCTGCGTCATCTGCTAACCTGAGTGGTTGTCCCCTTGTCGCGAAACCCTTTCCTCATCAGGCGATAGGCGCGGGGGCACGCAATGAACCCTCATGGCTCACGACCTGCCCAAAGCGTACGATCCCACCGCCATTGAAGATCACTGGGCGGAATATTGGGTCCGGGAAAGGCTGTTCGAGCAGCCGACGCCGGAGCTCGGGGCGAGAAAGGATGGCGGCGAGCCGTTCACCATCCTGCTGCCGCCGCCAAACGTGACCGGCAATCTGCACATGGGCCACATGTTGAGCACACGGAGATGGACATCCTGACCCGCTGGCGGCGCATGCAGGGAAGCCGCGCGCTGTGGCTACCGGGCACGGACCATGCCGGCATCGCTACCCAGATGCTGGTGGAGCGGCAGATTGTGAGCGAAGGCACGAGCCGCGAGAAGATGGGCCGCGAAGCGTTCGTGGAGCGTGTGTGGCAGTGGCGCGAGCACTACGGCGGCGACATCCTGAGCCAGATGAAGCGGCTGGGCGCGAGCGTGGACTGGAACCGCGAGTACTTCACCATGGATGCGCGGCTTTCGGTGGCGGTGCGCGAGGCGTTTGTACGCCTCTACGAGCAGGGACTGATCTATCGCGGCGCGTACATTGTGAACTGGTGCCCGCGGTGCCAGACGGCGATCAGCGACCTGGAGGTGGTGTACGACGAGCACAAGGGGCACCTGTGGGAGATCCGCTACCCGGTTCTCGACGACAGTGGTAAGGGCACAGGCGAGTTCCTGACCATCGCGACGACGCGGCCGGAGACGATGCTGGGCGACGTGGCCGTGGCCGTGCATCCCGAGGACGAGCGCTATGCGCACCTGCATGGCAGAAAGCTGCGCCTGCCGCTGATGGAGCGCGAGATCCCGGTGATCACCGACGAGTGGGTGAGCCGCGAATTCGGCACCGGCGCGGTGAAGGTGACGCCGGCGCACGACCCCAACGATTTTGCGCTGGGCGAGCGGCATCATCTGCCGTCGATCAGCGTGATGGACACGAGGGCGCAGATCAATGAGAACGGCGGCCCTTACGCGGGGCTGGACCGGTTTGTGGCGCGCAAGAAGATAGTGGCCGACCTGGAAGAGCTGGGGCTGCTGGCCGGCATCAAGGACCATGTGCACAACGTGGGCCACTGCGACCGCTGCAAGACGGTTGTAGAACCGAGGCTCTCGACGCAGTGGTTCGTGAAGATCGAGCCGCTGGCGGAGAAAGCGATTGCCGCGGTAAAGCCCGATGCGCATGGGGAAAAGGCCATACGTTTTGTGCCGGAGATGTACGAGAAGACTTACCTGAACTGGATGGAGAACATCCACGACTGGTGCATCAGCCGGCAGTTGTGGTGGGGGCATCGCATTCCGGCGTGGCATTGCGCGAAGTGCGGCAAGATGACGGTGGCGCGGCAGGATCCGGCGGCGTGCGCGCATTGCGGGTCTAGTGAGATTACGCAGGAGACCGACGTGCTGGACACGTGGTTTTCATCGGGGCTGCTGCCGGTGAGCGTGTTCGGCTGGCCCAATGTTTCGGCGGAGACGCGCGCGGATTTTGACACGTTTTATCCGACGAGCCTGCTGGTAACGGGCTTCGACATCCTGTTTTTCTGGGTGGCGCGGATGATCATGCTGGGATGCTGGTTTTCTTTGGATGTTCCGCTGCCCGATGGTTCGCCGCGCCCGCTGAAGGACTCGGTGCCGTTCCGCGAGGTGTACATCCACGCGCTGGTACGCGACGCCAACCGGGAGAAGATGTCGAAGACCAAGGGGAACGTGATCGATCCCATCGAGATCGTGGGCCAGTACGGAACCGATGCGGTGCGCTTCACGCTGGCGTCGATGGCATCGCCGGGAACGGATATTGCGTTCAACGTGGCGCGGACGGAAGGGTACCGCGCGTTCGCCAACAAGATTTGGAACGCGGCGCGGTTCATTTTCATGAATGTGGATCGGGCGGCGGAGGTTGGGATTGCGCCGCGCTTGGCGGGATGCCCCACTGCTGGCGATAACGCTCCGCTCGAAGCGCGCTGGATCGTTGCCGAGTTGCACGCGACTGCCGCGAGGGTTAATGAGTCGCTGGAAAACTATCGCTTCGATGAGGCGGCGAGCACGATTTACCAGTTTTTTTGGGGTAGCTTCTGCGATTGGTATCTCGAAATCGTAAAGCTGCGGCTTGACTTCAGCGAGACTGCTGACAAGAACGCAAGCAAGTCGGCATTGGCAACGCTTGTGTCGGTGTTTGAATCGGCGCTGCGGCTGCTTTCTCCGTTCATGCCCTTTCTTACGGAGGAATTGTGGCACGCGGTCTTTGACGGCAATCCGCCGGCGAAATCCATCGCGCTGACAAGATACCCCGTCGGGAAAGAGCATCTCGATGATGTCGCGCTGATCGATATGGGCGTTCTCCAGAGCCTGATCGTCGAAGTTCGCGCCTTGCGCAAGGAAATTGGCGTCGACGAAAAATCCATCGCGCCCATTGAAGTGCGCGTTGGCCAAGGTGATCGAGGCGTCATCGAAGAGAATTCCGAGATTATTGCAAAACTTGCTCGCGTCAGCGAGGTCCGCTTCGTGGACGCCGTCGCCGCCGAGTTTTCCAAGCACCAAACTGCCGGTTTCGACGTGGCTGTTGTCTACGAACGCACCATTGACGTGGGCGCTGAGCGCGAGCGCTTGACAAAGGACATTGCCAGATACGAAAAAGGGCTTGCGGCCGCCGAGAGGCAACTGGGGAATCCGAGTTTTCTGGCCAAGGCGCCGGCGGAGATTGTAGAGGGACTGAAGAAGCAGGAGATGGAAACGCGGCTGCTGCTGGAAAAGGCGCGGATTGCGCTGGCGTCGTTGCCGCCGGAGTGAGCAAGTTGGGCGAAAAGCAACTGCGGGTCCTTCGACTCCGCTGGGCCCCGCTCAAGATGACAAGGTTTGTTGAGAAGGACGAACTCCGAACTGTGAATTGCGAGCAACGAACTGCGAGCTACGAACTGTGAACTGGCAACTAACAACTGACGACTGAATCATGGACTGGAAGAACAGCCGCATTGACGCATTGCTGGAGCAGGCCCTGGTGGAAGACCAGGCCGTGAGCGATTCTACGACCATCGTGACCATCGATCCGGAGCTGAAGGCCACAGCCTCCATCGTCGCGCGCGAGGAGCTGGTGGTTGCAGGCCTGGGAGCGGTGCCGCGATTCCTTGAGATTTTTGCACGGCTCGATCGCCGGCCGCAGGCGCAGACGCGCTTTGAGGTGGTCAGCCATCCGGAGATCTTCGACGGCGTGCGCGCGCACAAGGGACAGGTGCTGGCGGTGATCCGGCACAATGCGCGGGTGCTGCTGAGTTGCGAGCGGGTGATCCTGAACCTGTTGCAGCACATGAGCGGCATAGCGACGAATACTCGCCGTTTTGTGGATGCGATCCAGGGAACGAGGGCGCGCGTGCTGGACACGCGCAAGACGGTGCCGGGGCTGAGGGCGCTGGAGAAATACGCGGTGCTGTGCGGCGGCGGGACCAATCACCGGCTTGACCTTGCCAGCGGAATTCTGATCAAGAACAATCACATTGCGCTGGGAGGCGGGCTGCGGACCGCGCTGGCGCATGCGCTGGAGCGGCGCCAGACCGAGCAGCGGGTGCAGGTGGAGGTGCGCAACTTGCATGAGCTGGACGAGGCGCTCGAGGGCGGCGCGGAGGCGATCCTGCTGGACAACATGAGTCCAGCCGAGGTGAAGAACGCGATCGACCGCATCAAGGAGGAGAAGCGCTGGATTCCCACCGAGGCCTCGGGCGGCATCGTGCTTGAGAATATCCGCGATTACGCCGTAACGGGCGTGGACTTTATCAGCGTGGGGGCGCTCACGCATTCGGCGCGGGCGGCGAATATTTCAATGAGCATCGTGGCGGAGTAGCGCGAGCGTGTACGATTTGCCTGCCCTTGAGCGCGCGCTTACCGGGACCGCATTTGCGGGCAAGCTGCATTTTGCGCCGGTCACAGGTTCCACCAACAGCGATGCCATGGCCGCAGCGCGGAAGGGCGCGCCGCATGGTTCGGTATTTCTTGCTGATGAGCAGACCGCGGGGCGCGGGCGCGGAGACCACGCGTGGCACTCTGCCACTGGCCAGGGGCTGTATGCAAGCGTGGTGTTGCGACTGCCGGTGAAGGCCGCGCATCTGCCGCTGATTCCGCTGGCAGCGGGGCTGGCGGCGGCCGAGGCAATTCGCCTCGCGAGCGGGCTCAGTGTGGATCTGCGCTGGCCCAACGACCTGCTCATCGGACCGCGCAAAACGGGCGGCATCCTGGTGGAAACGCAAACGGATTCCGGATTGCTTGGGTTCGCGGTTGCGGGAATCGGCATCAACGTGCACCAGCAGCGCTTCAATCCCGGCCTGGCTACGCCGGCGACTTCGCTGGATCAGGAGTCGGGCCGGTGGATCGACCGCCAGTCGGTTCTGATTGCCCTGCTAGAATCGCTGGAGCGCGAGGCGCGCGCCCTCACTGAACACGCCGCCGCGTGTGCCATTCCCGCGCGGGTGGCGCAGGCCTCGACGTGGGTGCGAGGAAGGCGCGTTGAAGTGCATGGGTCCCAGGCATGCGCCGGAATTACCGAAGGCCTGGATGAGCATGGATTTCTGCTGGTGCGCACAGCCGCGGGCCTGGTGCAGGTGCAAACCGGCGGAATTCGCGCCGCGGAGACGGACTGAAGCATGCTGCTGGCTCTGGATGTGGGGAACACGAACACGGTGCTGGGACTCTATCGCCTGGAGGAACAGGAGCCGGCGGCGAGCGCGCCTCCAGCGGAGGGCAGCAACTCCGGCGACCTGGTGGCGCATTGGCGCGTGACCACGCACCGCACACAGACTGTGGATGAGTATGGCGTGTTTTTTGTGAACCTGTTCCAGATGCATGGGCTGGCGCCGAGCCAGGTAACGCACATCATTATTTCATCGGTGGTGCCGCCGGTGGATTCGACGCTGCGGCAGGTTTGCGAGACATATTTTCATTTGGAGCCGATGTTTGTGGAGCCGGGCATCAAGACGGGGATGCCGATGCTGATCGACAACCCGACTGAACTGGGCGCGGATCGCCTGGCCGATTGCATTGCCGCCTACGAGCGCTACGGTGGTCCGTGCATCGTGGTGGATTTTGGCACGGCAACGAAGTTCGAGGTGATTTCGGCGAAGGGCGAGTACCTGGGCGGCGCCATTGCGCCTGGGCTTGGCCTGAGCGCCGATGCGCTGTTTTCGCGAGCGGCGCGATTGAGCCGCGTGGACATCAAACGGCCGGCGAAGGTGATCGGAACCAACACCGTGACCCATTTGCAAAGCGGGATTTACTATGGCTACATCGGGCTGGTGGATGGGATTCTGGAGCGGATTTTTGCGGAGCTTGGCGAGCAGCCGAAGGTGATCGCGACGGGAGGCCTGGCGCGGATGGTGGCCGCAGATTCGCGCTTTATCGCCGAGATCGACGACATGCTTACGCTGGACGGACTGCGCATTCTGTTCGAGCGCAACCGCAATGCACGGCCGCGCAGCCGCGCGCACTGAGGCGCAGGCGTGCAGAACTACTTTAACTACTTCACTGAGATTGAAGAGCGCTTCCAGCAGCGGCGGGGATCGCTGCTGCTGCTATCAACGCTGGACTGGGCGCTGATCGAGATGTGGCGCGAAGCAGGGGTTCCATTGGAAGCGGTTTTGCGCGGTATCGACGCGGCTTTCGATAAGTACGAGAGCCGCACCCACCGCGGACACAAACGGCGCATCAATGGGCTGGCGTGGTGCGCGCAGGCGGTGATGGAGGCCGCCGAGGAACTGCATGAGGCCGCGGCGGGCGCCTCGCCCACAGCCAATTACGTTGCAGCGAATGCTGGCTTTGAGCACGAGCGCGTGGCGGCGCATCTTGAAAGCGCGGCAGACGCCTTGAAGACCGCCGCGGTGGCGCCGGAGATTTGTGCGGCGACTGCGGAGCGGCTGCGCGAATTAGCCGGCCAGGTGCGCGCAGAAGCGCGTGTGGACCTGGAGGCGCTGGATCGCAATCTAACGGTGCTGGAAGAAAAACTCTTTGCGGCGCTGACCACGGCGGCGCCGGAAGATCTGCAAGTGGCGCTGAAAGAGCATGCCGCGCGTGAGCTCGCACCGTATCGCAGCCGCATGGGCGCGGTGCAATTGCGGCAGGTGGAGCGGCAATTTGTGCAGAAACAGTTGCTGGCACATTACAACCTTCCGCGGCTCAGCCTGTTCTATATGAGCCAGCAATGAGAAGGTCTCACATTCGTCGCCCTGCACCCTCGCCTGGCGGCGCGGCGCGACGTCCGCCGCGCCTGGTGAAGATTGAAAAGCCCGTTTATGGCGGCGACTTTCTTGCGCGCGACGAGGGCAAGGCTATTTTTGTGCCGCTGGCGCTGCCGGGGGAAGCGGCTCGGGTGGAGATCGTGGAAGACAGAGGCAAGCGCGGCTACGCGAAGGCGGAATTGCTAGAGCTGGTCACGCAGTCGCCGGAGCGCGTGGTTCCTCGGTGTCCACACTTTGGTTTCTGCGGGGGCTGCCATTACCAGCACGCATCCTACGATGCGCAGCTGGGCATGAAGCAGCAAATCCTGCGCGAGACGCTGGAACGCGGCGGGGTCAAGGGGCCGGATGAGATTGCGGTGCTCGCCGGAGAACCTTGGCAGTATCGCAATCGCATTCGCGTCGCCTTCGATTTGGACGGCAATTGTGGCTATCGCAGCCGCCGCTCGCACCAGATCGTTCCCATTCTCGAGTGCCCTATCGCTGCGCCGGTGCTGGTTGAAACGGCGTTCGCGGCTGCGGAACGCTATGAGCGATTCGCCTTACGCAGTCGGCCAGTTGAGCTTTCGCTCTTCTGCGATGCGACAGGCGAATCGGTACTGGCCAGCGTTTTAGCAGACGCAACAGCCAGTGCGCACCTGACGAACGATCTGGACGCGCTGATGGCGGCATGCAGGAATGTGAAGGGCGCGGAGCTGATGGAGCAGCGCGGAGAACAGGCTCGCGCCATCGCTCAATCGGGCGCGGGGTCCCTCAGCTATCGCGCAGGAAATTTCGACTATCGTGTCGACCACGGCGCATTCTTCCAGGTAAACCGCTGGCTCATTGACCCGCTGATCGACTGCGTTGTTCGCGATGCCGGCGGCAAACTGGCATGGGACCTGTTCGCGGGCGTGGGATTGTTTGCGCGGCAACTGGGCGGGCGGTTCGATCGCGTGATGGCGGTGGAATCGGCGTCTGCGGCGGTCCATGCGCTGGCGGCGAATCTCGAGGGATCTACAAGCGAGCCCTCGCCGATGCCGGTGCTGGATTTCCTTCGTGGCAACGCGAGCGGCCCGAAACCAGACCTGATCGTGATGGATCCTCCGCGCGCCGGGCTCGGCGAAGAGATTGTCTCGTTGCTCGGCACCATCGCCGCGCCCGCGGTAGCGTACGTTTCCTGCGATCCGGCTACGCTCGCGCGCGATTTGCGCGGGTTGCTTCAGGGTGGCTACGCCGTTGAATCCATCGCGCTCGTCGACCTGTTTCCGCAGACCTTTCACCTGGAGTCCGTGGTCCATCTTCGCCGCGCCTGATATAGTTCGACTCGTCGCTCAGTGCAATGCCCGGGCCCTCTGCCAGTTCGAGGCCGGCGCAGGCTCGGCCGGCGTGCCCCTTTTTCATGCTGCGTGGCTCTTTGCCGCAGGCATTGCTGTCGCCTCGTCAGGCTGGCTGCTTCCGGGGATGACGCTCGCTGCGCTGGCATTGTGCGTGATCGCATGTGGTGCGGCGACGATTCGCGCGCGCGGCCGAGCAGGAAGAAGTGCGCCGATCAGGCAATGTAAGTCTTTGTAAATGAGGGTATTAAGCGAGATGTTTATCGATGAGGCAAAGATCCGGGTGAAGGCTGGCGATGGTGGGAACGGCTGCATGGCCTTCCGGCGGGAGAAGTTCGTTCCCCGAGGCGGGCCCTCCGGCGGCGACGGCGGCCGCGGAGGCGACGTGGTCATGGCGTCGTCCCAACGGCACAACACCCTCATCCATTTCCGCTACAACCCCGAGCACAAGGCGCAGCGCGGCGAGCACGGGATGGGCTCCAACTGCTCCGGCTCGGACGGGCACGACACCGTGCTTCAGGTCCCGGTGGGTACGGCGCTTTACGATGCCGAGACCGGCGAACTGGTGCACGACTTTCAGCAGCCCGACGAGCGCCTGGTGATTGCCAAAGGCGGCCGCGGCGGCCGCGGCAACCAGCATTTTGCCACCTCTACCCATCAAGCGCCTCGCGAGCATGAGCTGGGCCGTGCAGGGGAAGAGCGCGCTTACCGGCTGGAGCTGAAATTGCTGGCCGACGCCGGCCTGGTGGGGTTTCCCAATGCCGGCAAATCCACGCTGATCTCGCGTATCTCCGCGGCCAGTCCCAAGATTGCCGATTATCCTTTCACCACGCTGGAGCCGAACCTGGGAGTGGTAACAGTAGGCGAAGAGCCAAACCAGGAATCATTCGTGGTGGCCGATGTGCCGGGATTAATTGAGGGCGCGCACCTGGGCCAGGGCTTGGGGACACAGTTTCTGCGCCACATTGAACGCACCCGTTTGCTGGTGCACCTGGTGGACGTTTCGGATGCTTCCGGCCGGCCGGATGCGATGGAAGATTTCAAGGTGATTAACCGCGAGCTCGCCAGCTTTGGCCACGGCCTGGACGAAAAACCGATGATTGTGGTGGCCACAAAGATCGATGTCGCCAACCCCGACAAACTGAAAAAGCTGGCCGCCCACGCCAAACGGCGCAAGCTGGAGTTTCACGCTGTTTCAGCGGTTACCGGGCAGGGAATCGACGAGCTAAAGTGGGCGATTGCTGAGCGGCTGCGCCGGGAACATCCGTAGTTGGCATCCCTGCTTGCCGTTCACTTTTTTACTGTCCACCGGACCTCACACCATCGCCCGTTCCTTTACCGTAAGATACTGATTCAACACGGATGAAGTGAGCGCGTTCGGCGTCAGATCTAGGGTCAGCGCGCCCTGCTCGCGCAGCCGAGCCAGCAGTGTCTCGCGCCGTCCGGACATCTCCTGCGCCGCGGTTGCGCGGAACATCTGCTCCACGTTGCGCGGCCGGGTGCGCGCGATGCGCTCCACCTCCGGTTGGGACATGGCCACAAAAAGCAGCACGTGCCGGCGGAGCAGTTGCGACGCACCATCGATGACTTCCGGACGCATCGCGGATTCCGCCAGGTCCGTGATCCACAGCACCAGCGCCCGCCGCGGCTGCAACCGGTTCAGGGCGGCCGTAGCCCGCAAGTGATCCGCCTCGCTGGTCTCGGCGCGCACCTGTGCCAGCAGTTCAATTGCTTGTCGCATATGTGCCGCCCCGCGGCCCGGCAGAAGCCGCTGCTGGATGTTCTGTCCATACGCAAGCAGGCCCACACGGTCGCCGGAGTAGAGCGCCAGTTGCGCCAGCGCTACGGCCGTGGAGCAGGCGTAGTCCAGCTTGGAATGCGCCGGCGACCCATCGGTGTCATCCTGCGCTCGCGGGGTGCGCGGGTCACGTGCCCGCATCAAGCGCCCGCAATCCAGCACGATCCACACCGGCTGGCTACGCTCGGTCTGATACTGGCGCGTGATCAGGCTGCCGCGCCGCGCCGTCGCTGTCCAACAGATATCGCGGAGGTCGTCGCCGTCGCGGTATTCGCGCAGGCTCTCGAAATCGCGCCCCAGCCCGCGCAGGCGCGAATGGCGAAGCTGCAAGTCGATCTGCCGGCTGCGCGCCAAAAAGATGCTCTGCTCCTCCCCCGTCTTCAGCGCGGGATAAATGCGGACGTTCTGCCGGAGTGGCGCCTGCGCCCAGCGCTCCGCCAGTCCCAGTGGGGAGCGATAACGAATGTAGAGGTTGCCGGTCTCGCAGTCGCCGCGTTCCCGAGGCTCAACGCGATAGCGAACCCGCGCCGGAACCCGCGGAAATGCCGTCAACCGCGCTTTCACCGCCTCAGCCGCCAGCGCCACCGGAAGATCGTCCTGCAGGCGGCAATCCACAATGACGCTGCCACGATTCTCCAGCGAGAGCTCGATTTCGGTTTCCGAATCGAGCGCCGGCGCATTGCTCCAGCTCCGTTGTGCAATCAACGCGCCGGGCGATGGGAGCCTCAGCGCATCCAGCAGCACGGCCGCGAGCACCAGCCCATCCCACAGCAACATGCCGTAGCTGAGCCGCGGTACATAAAAGCCGGGCACGAGCAGCAGAAACCCAGCCAGCAGCAACCCGATGGCGCGCGGAGTGAGCGCAAAGGCCACCTTGCGCCGGCGATCGCACGCGGCGCGGATGGGGTCGGGATGGAGCGAAGGGGAGATCATTTCGGAGTTACCACGAAATATCCAGCGCCATTCGAAGGGCGCCTTCCAATTCTGCAAACCGAGCGCCGGAAAGCGAGCCCACGTAGTTCCGGAGCTCCGATTTGGGCAGGCTGGTTAGCCCGTCGCAATGGATCCAGCTGTCGTGTTTCAGGCCCTCTTCGACCCCCACTTGAACTTGGGTTGTCAGGCCTTGGCCCTCCGAAAAGATCGGAGCACAAATGACTGTCGAAAAACGTGTCTCGACAATCGATTGTCGGCTAACGATTACAAAAACCCGATATCGCTTGGGGTCATTCGGAGGGTTCTGCAGGCGGTAAAGCTCTCCTCTTCGCAAAAGATTAGCCCTCCGTGTCGAACAGAATCGGAGCCCGGTAGCGAAGCACGTCTTCCATTTCGCGGTTCAGATAGTCTGCATGCCGATTGATCAGCTCCGCGTCTCTTGCATTCAGAGATTCCCGTACCTTGGCCTTGAAATACTCCCGCACCAAGTTTTCAATGAACTCCGACCGCGAGCCATTCCGGCCCGCGGTGCGGTCCACTTCCTTCACCAGATCCGACGAAAGTGTGATAGAGATCTTCTGTTTCATACTACTAGCATACTACCATTATTGCCGAGGCACAGGCACCGCTGCCACCACGTCCTCCAGCACCCGGTCGGCGTCGAATCCCTCCAGCTCCGCTTCCGGCTTCAAGATCATGCGGTGCCGCAGCACCGGCTTCACTGACCGCTTCACATCGTCGGGAACCAGGTAATCGCGCCCGTCAAACGCCGCCGCGGCCTGCGCCACCAGCATCAGGCTGAGTGCCGCACGCGGGCTCGCGCCCAGCAACAGCGTCGGCCATTCTCGCGTTCTCCGCGCCAGCGCCAGGATGTAACGGTACAACTCCGCCTCCACGCGAATGCGCCGCACTTCGCCGCGCGCTGCCGCCAGCAGCCCCGCGGGAATCGGCGTAATCGCCGCATCCTCCAGCAGCCCATGCCGCGCCCCATGGTGCATCTCGAGCACCTGCATCTCCTCGGCCTCGGTGGGATAGGCCACCCGAATCTTCAGCAGGAACCGGTCCAGTTGCGCCTCCGGCAGAGGATATGTTCCCTCAAAGTCCACCGGGTTCTGGGTGGCGAAGACGGTAAACCATTCCGGGAGCGGATGGCGCACGCCGTCGGCCGTCACCTGCCGCTCCTCCATGCACTCCAGCAGCGCAGCCTGCGTTCGCGGAGGCATGCGGTTGATCTCGTCCACCAGCAGCAGATCGGTGAATACCGGTCCCGCGTGAAACGTGAACGTGTCCGTGCCCGGCTTCAGAATCGAGGTGCCCAATATGTCCGCGGGCATCAGGTCCGGCGTGGCCTGCACGCGTTGGAAGCCCAGCCCCGAGCAGCCGTCCCAGCGCCTTCACCATCAGCGTCTTGGCAATGCCTGGGACGCCTTCCAGCAGTGCGTGACCCTGGCATAGGATCGCCCCCAGCACTTCCTCGATCACCGCCGACTGCCCCGCGATCACGCGCCCCATCTCCGTCCGCGCGTGCGCGATCAGCTCCCGCGTTGCATCCAGACCGCTTCCCCCGGATGATTCCGTCGGCGCCATTTCCGTCGATTCGTCGCTCATCAAACCTTCCCTGCTTCCGCTGGATTACTAAACTACGACTTTATCCCGCGCATCCTCTTGTTTGCCCGCCTGGTGCGCCCCAGGCCGGCCAGCGGCTTCGAGCTTTTTGAGATGATGGTCAAGCAATTGCACCAGCCGCAGCGCCGCTCGCGGTCGAAGGCTCTCGTCTCGCGCGGCCTCTGCACAAGCTGCCAAATCTGCTTCCAGCGTGCTGTCCGCCTCCGGGAACCGCCGTCGCAGCACGGCCGCCAATTCCGCCGCGTCCATCCGCTGCATCTCCATCCCGCACAGGCGGAGCGCCGTCCGGCGAAACCGCATCCACGCCACCGAAACGGCAGTAGATGCGGCGCCGGCATTTCCATAAAGCGAGCCCAGCGCCTCAACAAACTCGATAGGAGTGGTTCGCGTTGGCGCTGGCAGCTCCCGCACCGGTCCGCTCCTGCGGCTGAAGCTGAACAGCACCAGCAGGCCCAGAACCGGTAGCCCGAAGCGCAACATGTTCAGCGCCGGCCCCGCAGCATAGCTCCAGTTGGAGCGGACGTCTCCATGCAGCGACTCATCCCAGTAAAACCGGTGGCCATCGCGCTCGCCCAGCGAGTTCAAAAAGAAGTTCAGATTCTGCGCCCGGCTCAGCGAGGCGTTCTCCAGCGGCGTTGCGCTGGACCACCACACCACGTGGCCGTTGCTCCAGTCGTACTCCACCACCGCCGGCTGCCCGGCGCAGCTATATTCCACGCGAGCCGCGGGCCTGCCCACCTGCCACGCCGCCTCCGGCGCCATCCACACCTGCCCCGAACCGGCCAGCGGGTCCAGTCCTTCCGGCTCAAGCTGGCATGCGGCAAAGCTGAAGTCCTCCGCCGGCGCGGCTGAGCCTCCGGGCAGCAGATATCCGCCCCAGAAGCCCGTGGCCACTACGCGCCCGCCGCGCTCGAGGATCTGCTGCACGGCCTTCATATCGTCCTGCTCGCGCGTGAATGGCTCGGCAAAGATGACCACCGTCTGCGGCCCGGCTTGCGCAGCCAGCTCCGCAAGCGGCCGCTCCCAGCGCTCGACGTCGTAGCCCGAGCGCACCAGCGTTTCGTACGCCGCCAGCGCCCCATGTTTCCCCGTCAGGTAGCTGGAGGGAATGCGGTTGTTGTCGTCGTCGTTGGAGCTGGCCAGGATGCCGGCAGCCACGGCGAGCACCAGCGCCGCGCTCAGCGACCACAACAGCAGTCTGCGGTCCTTGGCGTCGAGCGAGGGCAAAAGCCAGGAGGGCGCCATCACTCCTCCTTGTCTCGAGAGTCGCGTCGTTTCCGCCAACTCAGCATGGCGATCACGACACCACAGACAAGTAAAAGGATGGCGGCTTCAGACCTCAGGCGGCCGGAGGCGAACAAGAAAAGCAGCCACGCCGAGATCCACACGATGCAAACAGCCCCCCATACGGAGGCAACGGCCCACTTTTTTTGAGAAAAGGCCGTCATAGCCCCCTCCCCTGACCATCCACCGCCGCTGCTCCGATCAGCCTCGCCGCAACCTCTTCCGCGCGCCGGAAATCGCCCTCGCCTGCCGCGCGGCCGCCGTACCAGATGCGCTCAAAATCTCCGGTAAGCGAAGACAAGGGCGCGCGCCGGGGATCGTCGCCGGCCACCAGGGCTAGGTATTCGCGCGGCGTCCGCGCGCGGTCCGCCGGCCAAAGCCGTTTCGATTCCAGGCGCGAAATAGCCGCCCAGTAAAGAAAATGGATCGCCTCGCGCCACCGCCCCGCGCCCGCGGCCTGCCGCGCATCCGCCAACCATAATTGCCAATCGCGCGCCGACACCGCGCCCGGCGCCGGTCCATCGCTCTCCGGAACCAGCCGCACCCGCCAGCTGCGCTCCAGCCGGAGCAGCGCCACCACCAGCCCCGCGCCCACCAGCAGCAGGAATCCGTACGTGAGCGCCCATCCCAGCCACGCCGAGTGCGGCTGCAATTTGCCCAGGCCCGCAAACACGCGATTCAGCCAGTTTCCCAACCGCTCCAGCAGCGTGTCTCTCCGGTTGGGCTTCTTCAGTCCGCGAAATTCGCGTTCGGCAAGCACCTGCCGCATCACCGCCTGTTCCCTCGCGTGCTGCGGAACGGCTTCCTGTGTTTCGGCGGCCTGCGCCAGGTCGTAACC
The DNA here is from genome assembly GCA_963788435.1 of uncultured Acidobacteriota bacterium. GTDB lineage: Bacteria > Acidobacteriota > Terriglobia > Terriglobales > Acidobacteriaceae > Telmatobacter. The sequence continues at coordinate 18,991 of CAWBIG010000225.1, forward strand.
AATCCGCGCCTGCGCATCCCCAAGCAGTTGCGAGGTCGCGCGCGGCTTTTCCGCGGCGCTCGCTCCCATCGGGCCCTGCGTAACAAAGCTGCCGGTGGCGTCGATGGCCGCATCCGTCTGTTCCGCCCGCGCGAACAGCACCCGCAGCCACTCGTACCGGATCACGCGATGCTCGCCCACGCTGCGGCCCGCGCCGGGAGCGGAATCGAGCGCAATCCGGTCGTCTTTGCCCACCAACACCGGATCACACGACTTCAGGTCGCGCGCTTTCGCGCATGTCGCCGTCAACTTGCTCAGCTCTTCCAGGTGCGCGCGATAGTCGTCCATGGAAACATCGCGCCAGCGCGCCGCAGGCTCTTCGGTCCGCGCAGGGCTCAGACCAGCAAAATACGCCAGCCCCAGCACCAGCAACGCTATCCCGCGCGAGATATTCATGCCGGCTTCGGGTCCTCCTGTGCCGCCGCAATCGCCGCCGGCTCCGTCACCATCCCCGCCTGCCGCATCAGCAACTCGATATCGAACCCCTCCTTGCGCACCCGCTGGTCGTAGTAGAACAGGACCACCGCGATCCCGTAGATCGGCTTGGTGAGCGCCTGCACCGCAAACGAAATGCCGTAGGCCGCGACGATCAGGATCGTCCCCATCAACTGCGCCTTCTGCGGCGTGTTCAGGCCGGGAACCAACGCCAGAGAGAACATCGGCGTAATCAGGACGATGGAAATGATGTAGCCGACCGCAATGCCGAGCAGGTAGAGCACCAGGATCCTCCAGCGTGTGCCTTTGCTCAGTGAAGCAGCCCGCTTCAGCGCCATCCCTGGTCCCAGGTTCTCCACCACCGATGCGGGAAATGCCATCGACAGCATCAGCAGCATCCAGAGGACGATGACCGCCAAAACCAATCCCAGCAGAAGCATCATGACCGCGACGGCCACGCTCGCTCCCGCGCCCGCCTGGCGTGTGACTGCGGGCATTGCTGCAAGAACGACGATGGCGACGGTCCACACCAGGAACGGACCCGCCATGATGGCAAGCCCCTGAAGCATATACAGCCCCACATACCGCCAGCCATTCTTCCAAATTGCCCGGTACGAACCGCGGATGGTGATCGCCTCGTCCATACTGGCCGCGCTCGCGGCATGGCTCAGCGCGGCGGAACTGAGCGCGCTCGCGCCCAGATAGAGCGGCAATGCGATCAGCATCAGGCCCACAGCGACCATCCCCAACGCCACGGCAGCGGCCGGATCCCGCCCCCTGCCGAGATTCATGCCGACCAGCAGCACGAGGGCGCCCATGCAGCCCAGCAACACCGCGGCTGGTGGCGCCGCAATGCCCAGGAACTGGAGAAAATGCGCGCGGTAGATGTTCGCCGTGCGGTCAAGGATCTCGCCCAGCGTGCTGGGATGCGGCGCGCTCATGCCGGCTCTCCCATGCGCGATTCCCACAGACGCCTTTGCGTCGCCATCGCCATACTCTCCAAATTGCGGGATGCCGGGATACTAGCACAATCTTCGAGCTCCAGACCCGCCTGCTCTTTCCAATCCTTGAGTCTCGCGTCCCGTTCTCCGCTCCCTATTTCCCGTTCCCTGCATTATCCTTATCCCGCCATGACCAATCGAACGCGCTGTGCTCTGTTTTCGCTTGCATTTCTGCTTGCCGCCTTCACTCCCATGCCGCTTCGCGCCCAGATGGTGAACCCTTCCATCGACCGCACCGGCCAGCCATTCTCTTACTTCTCAAAGCCGACTGACGAGATAGGCATCCTCGACTCGCAGGCCGCCACCGAGGTTACGCCCGAGGGCTATCTCCGCACCGGCTATGGCGAGCTCATGTTCTTTGCCGGCCCCGATTACGAGCCCATCAACGTCCGCATCCGCACGCTCGAGCAGGGCCATCTGCCCATCCTTCACTACCAGTTCCAGCGCGACGGCATCGAGTTTGATCTCACCGTCTTCGGCACGTCGCTCGACCTGACCTACGACGGCAAGCTGCCGGATTCCGGCCCATCCAACGCCAGCCTGGTCAACTTCATTCGCGTGGAAATGAAGAATGCCGGCGCGGAGCCCAACCGCGCCATCTTCACCACCGGCATGCGCTACGACGCCCCCAATGACACCGCCGACAACCACGGAGACAACCGCTTCACCCGCCCCGCTGAGCCCGAACACGAAGGCGGCTACCGTCAGCTCGGCGAGAGATTCTCCCCGAATTGGATCTACTCTTTTTCTTCTCCCGACCTCAACGTCGTAGCCGAGCCCACCCCAGGAATGTTCCTTCGCGACGGCCGCGTCTTGTACATCTTCCCCTTCAATACATTCGCTCCTCCACGCATGAGCTGGACCCTCCACGGCAATTACAACTACCCGCAAGAGATCGGCAAGCCGGCAAAGCTCGACGTCGATCCGGTCGTGCCCGTCGGCATCGTCACGCATTCGCGCCTGCTCAAGCCCGGCGAGTCCTGGACCCTCGACTACACCATGCCTGTCGTTCCCACCTCCGATCCGGCGCAAATCGCTGCCTTTGAGCACGCCAGTTTCGACCAGGCCCATGCCGCCACCGTCGCCTTCTGGAACCGCATCCTCGATGAGGGCATGCAGCTTCAGCTCCCCGAGCAGAAGCCCGTCGACACCTTCTACGCCAACCTTATTTACGACCTCATCGCCCGCGACCGCATCGGCGACGACTACATCCAGACCGTCAACAAACTGCACTACCACTCGTTTTTCCTGCGCGACGGCGCCGACATCGTCCACAGCTACGACGTTACCGGCTATCCCGCGATCGCCAAAAAGGACCTGGACTTTTTTGCCAAGTCGCAGAAGCCCGATGGTAACTTCCTCTCCCAGGAGCAGCAATACGACGGCTGGGGCGAGGCCGTCTGGGGCTACTCGCAGCACTACCGCATGACTGGCGACAAGGCCTTTGCCGAGTGGGCGCTGCCGCAGATCGACCGCGCTGTTGACTGGCTGCATGACGCGCGCGCCAAAGACCCGCTGCACATCATGCCTGCCAGCGACGTTCGCGACAACGAATTCGTCCCCGGCCATCTCACGGGCTACAACTTCCTCGCGCTCTCCGGCCTCAAGCTCGCCATCCAGATGGCGCACGAAACCGGCCACGACGACCTGGCGCAAAAATGGCAGCCCGAGTACGACGACTATCATGCCGCGTTCTTTAAGGTTCTCGACGCCCAGGCCGCCGCGCACAACGGCTACATCCCGCCCGCGCTCGATGGGCAAAAAGGCGGCTACGACTGGGGCAATATGCTCGCCTGCGACTACGAGCTCATCCTCCCGCCCAACGATCCCCGCATCACCGCTACCCTCCGCGCCACCCAGGCCAAATACAAGGAGGGCATCATGACCTACGCGGACGGCGAGTTCCTCCACCACTACCTCACCATCAAGAACACGTTGACCGAGGTCATCCGCGGCGACCAGGAGCAGGCCACGCACGAGCTCTACGCACTGCTCCTCCACACCAGCTCCACCAACGCCGGCTTCGAGTTCGCCATCCTGCCCTGGGGCGACCGCAACTTCGAGGACAATCTGGTCCCCCACGGCTGGTTCGCCGCCGAGTATCGCACGCTGCTGCGCAACATGCTGGTGCGCGAGCAGGGCGACGAGCTCCACTTGCTCTCAGTCGTTTCGCCAGACTGGATTGGCGCCGGCAAAACCATCGCCGTAAAGCAGGACCCGACTTACTTCGGCACTGTGGCTTTTACGCTCGAGCAGCCCTCGGCCAGCGAAGCCATCCTCAAGCTGGAAACCCAATTCACTCACGCCCCGTCGGCAATCGTGGTTCACATCCCCTGGTTCGTAGCGCTTGAAAGCGCCACCGTCGATGGCAAGCAGGTGAAGCCTCGCGACGGCGCTATCACGCTGCCCGGCGGCGCAAAGGAACTTCGCGTCCACTGGGTTGTAAAACCCAACATCCCGAAGCTCAGCTACGAGCAGGCGGTGGCCGCTTACAAAGCCGAGTACGCCCGCCGCTACAGCGAACTGATGCACGGGGCAGCAGCCAAATGAGCCCGCGTCTATGCATTTGTTCCTCGTTTGCAGGAAGTTTTTACCCGGTCTCGCACGCCACCGCCGGGGCAAATATCGCTCCACCAGCAACTTGCCGTTTGGCCTCCCGTATGCACTCTATTAAGGACAGAGCGAGAATGCGGTCCGGAGGAGACGCAGGCCCCAGGTGGTCGCGCACTCCGGATCGCGGAGGTTCAGGGCCATGAAGTCGACCATCAAGCGCTACCTGTTCGCGGGGTTCGCCTTGTCCCTGGCGGCGTTGACGGCTCGACGTTTGGAGCGCGAGCAGGAGATCGAAGGCAACCTCGATCGCGGCGCGCCGAACCAGCCCAACCTTCCGCCGAACCACGGCGGAAGAAATCAAACCGACTCGCTCCCCGGCGTCTCCGGTGGCAGCGGCGCTTCCCATGGTCCGTTGCCCCACTCGCCGAATGTATCGGTCACCTTCAGCGGTACCGTAGTCCGCAACGGCGCCGGTCTGGCTCTGCGCGAAGTCGCCGGTGCCCTCTACCCCCTCGACGGCACACCGAAAGCCTGGTCGTTCGAGGGCGCCAGCGTCCGCGTTTCCGGCAAAATCAACCTCGGAACCCATCTGCTTTACGTCGACGCCATCGAGCCTGCCACGCTCTAAGGCGAATTCCGCCCGGCTTTCCTGTTTGCGCCCTCTCAGCTATTTCGTGATTGAGTACACCGTCACCGGACCCAGCAGGCCGGAGGCAAGCAACGGCGAATTCGCCCGGTATGGCTTGACATCGGCAAACGTGTACTTCACCGCTCCCGGCTGCTGGTCGCCAATCAGGCGGTTCACCCACGCATTTGTCACCTTCACCACCAGTTCATTGTTGCCGGGTTTCAGCGCAGAGGTTGCGTTCACCCGGTACGGCGTGTGCCACACGATACCGAGTGACTTCCCGTTCACCGCCACTTCGGCAAGGTTCTTCACGCCGCCCAGGTCGATCCAGACCTGGCCTCGTTTCGCAAACCACGCTGCCGGAGCGTCAATGGTCTTGGTATAGGTTCCCGTGCCGGAGAAGTACTTCACTCCCGCATCGGAACTGTCGCTCCACGATGCCAGCTGGTCCACTGTGATGGAGTCGGGGGCGCCGCGTCCCGGCTGGAAGCTGATTTTCCACGCGCCATCGAGCGTCGCCAGTTCCTTCTTCTCTCCTTGTGGCACGGTGCGGCTGGTCAACTTTGTGGATTTGCGGAACACCACAAACACGCTTCCCCACGGTTCCAGATCGAGAGGAACGGTGGTGCGTCCTTCCGCAATCCTGAAGCTCGCCGGCTCCGTTTTGCCGGTCTCGGGATGCCAAAGCTCGGCTTCCTTTCCCGTAACTCGAAACGTAGCCTCCACCTTGTTGGCGGCGTCGCCCCGGTTATCCACGAAGTAGAGATCGCCGTCGCTAATCCGGCGATGAATGAATTCGAAATGGGTTCCGTCTGCAGGCGTGGTAGTGTCGAAATCCGGCGCGATTTTCATCTCCGCAAAAACGTCGCCGATGTTCTGCCCCGCGTAGACCGTTCCTTTGCCCACCGTATGCGTGCCGGTTCCATCCCCAAATAATTCTTCGTTCAGCTTCTTGAATTCGGCCTGGTCATCCGCCAGGCTGGGGTCGTCCGTGGGCTTGGGCCCGGCCACTGACGCTCCATCCTCCACCAGCTTGTCGATCGCCCGCAATACCGGCAGCGACATGTGCTCGCTGTAAGCGTCCAGGACCAGCAGGCGATAGCTCATGCCGCTCCTGGTCACAATCCGTCCGTCTGCCACCTGGAACTCGTGAATCAACGCGTCGGCGTTCACGTAGTCGAAGCCGTAGCCCGCGGACACATCAGGAGATTTCTGGTTGAAGATTGACGTCAGGTTTGAATCTTCGCCGTAGAAATAGAGCAGGTCCGCGCCGAACTTTCCCTGCTGCAGCAGGAAGCTGGTGCGCGCCAGGTAATCCACCCACGGGCCAGCCTGGTCGGCCCAGGTTTCGTTGCGGTTGAACCACTGCCCGAACGGTCCCAGAGTCATGCCCGGCGCTTTGCCCACCAGCGGCTGATGCGCCGATTCATGAATCATGAACCGGTTGATGCCGTTCAGGAACTCTTGGTCGGCGGTCGGCTTCAGCGTTGCCGGCGACCAGGCCCACGGCGCGGCGGCCGCCGTCATTGACTCCGCCGCGGCGATATTCTGGCCGTAAATGTGGGCCACCGATGCCGACTCGCGATCGTCCGCGTTGTAGTTGTATTGCTCGTGGTTCACGCCCGGAGTCTGCGTCCACATCGCGCTCATCGGGACTTCGTTGAACTTCTTCACTTCCATGCCATCGGCCACAAACGCGCGGCCCGACTCGTGCGATTCGCCGTAGTGGCCCATGTGCCACTCATGCAGAGTCGCTTCCAGCTGGCCGTAATGCTCGTCGGCGATCAGGTCGCCAATCGTCTTGCGGAAATCCCACAGGAAGCGATCGCTCGCCGCCGCGCTCTCCACCACCTGGCCCGTCAGCACTGGCAGCCACGGCGTGGGATCGTAGCCGCGCCGCCGTTTGAACTGCGCCATCATGTCGTCGGTCCAGTTCTGCGATCCCGCCTCCCAACTGTCGTTGACCACGTAACGAATGCCCTTGTTTCCTATCAGGTCAGGGCCGACCGTCGCCTTGTAGCTATCGAGATACTTCTCGAAATAGTTCTTCACGTACCTGTGGTTGAGCTTGTCCACCTCCAGGCCCGTCGCTTCCGGTGTCGCCGGATGATTGGTGATCCCGAGCAGCGAATATCCCAGGCGCACCACCACCCATGTGCCCGGCGGCGGCGTCCAGTCAAGCGTTCCATCCGCGCCCATCTTCGCCGTCAAATCCACCACGTCTGACGGCGCAATCGCATCCTCCTGGCCACTGGCGGCGTGGCCAGGCCATAGAGGTCACCTTCCGGAACAAACGCAGCCTTCTGCTCAAAATGATTCACTCGCGCTCCAGGATGAAGAACCAGCTCTGCGATCTCGTAACTGGTTGGCGGCGGCGGAAGCTTGATCCCGAGCGACGATGGGTCGATCCCCGCGGCCCAGTCCGGAATCGCGCGGCGGCGGCGTGCGCTTGAATGTCACCCGGAAGTATTTGGCCGTTACCGGCGCGAACGATATCGTGTGCTCGGGAGCGTCGCTGGACTCGAGTTTGGCGACGTGCCTGAAATATTGCCCGTCATCGCTGGCTTCCAGGTTCATCTCCGGCGGCGATATCCGCGAGATCAACTGTTCAATCCCGCTCGGGCTCTTGGTCACGAAGGTGATCGCACGGATACTCTGCGGCTGGGGAAACTCGTATTGAATCCACGAAATCTCGCCTTCCGCGGGAATCGGCACCGTGGTCGTCTTTTCCAGGTCGCCGTCGGAAAGTATCGCGGGGTCAAGCGTGTTGCCGTTTGAAGTAATCTTGGCGTGCAATTCCTCCACCGATTCGTCGATCGGCGTCCGCTTGTACGCAATTACCGCGGCGTCCGCATAGAACTGCGGAATCTTGCTCGCTTCATTGGAGCCCAGCATCTCGTGAATTCCCAGATCTTGAAATGCGCCGGTCTGCGCCGGCGGATGCTTGAGAATTCCCGAGAACGGCTTGCCGCCCTCCACCACCGTCTCGCTCCACACGTATTTCTTCATGCCTTCCGCTGCGGGCACCCACGGGCCGCCACTCTCGCTCCACCCGGGCGATCCGGCAATCGCCATCTCCATTCCGTACTGCTGCCCCAGCAGTGATCGCGTATTTGAAAGCGTCCTTCCATTCCGGGGTCATATACGCCAGGCGATGCGGCACAACCTGCGGCGTTTGCAATGCGGCGTCGAAATTCTGAAAACCCGCCAACCCCACCCGGTGCATCCAGTCCAGATCCAGCTTGATGCCTTCCTTGGTGATGTTGCCGTTCATCCAGTGCCACCACACCCGCGGGCGGGCGCTCTGGGGCGGATTCTCAAATCCGCTCTTCAGCGCATCAGGCGCCGCGTTCTCCTGCGCGCCTCCAACCATCGCGGTCACAACCACCACAGAAGCAGCCATTCTCAGCATTTGCCGGAACATAATTCTCCTTTCAAGGACGCGCAACCATTGTAAGCACGGTATTTCAGGAATCGCTTCCACGGATCGCCCCGCGCGCTCCCGCGACGAGTCAATCAGCAAGGCCAAAGATCCCGGCGTCTTGTGAAAAATGGCTGAGAAATTACAGTTCGGAGCGGGGCTTTACTGCAGGTGTTGGATCTTGGTGTCCGAAGGGATCTGCAACTCAAATTGATCGTTCTTCAGTTCCAGGTTCTCCACCACCTTCTGCACCGTCAGCACTGCCTGGAAACCCTCAAGCGGCCGCTTGATGGTTACCGTGGAAGGGAACATGTTGTCGCCATATTGGGCATAGCGGCCGTAGGTGACCTCTGTCTGCAGGTTCCCCTGGTCGTCGTAAAGGTCTTGCTGATAAGGCAGCAGGTCATCGCGGCGGAAGGTGATCACACGGATCGGCTGTAGCTCCCGGCTGTTCGGCTTTGCGCCGCATGATGCTGAGGATGTACTCCGGAAACATCAATAAATGCTTCCGCTTGAGATCTTCCACGGTTTCGGTATCGGCCGTCACCATGTACTCATCCTGAGGCGGCATGCCGCGCACCACCAGCGAGTCCAGGAAGAACCCCGGCCGCATGTTCTCAATTGCGTTCACCGATTTGTGCGTGAGCGCGTTCGGTCCCTCGTAGGCAAGGTCTTTGGTGGGCAGGTAGAGCGTGAAATCCTGGCCATTGCTCACCATGTCGAACATGAGTGTATGCACCACGGGAACGAACCCTACCACCCGCAGGTTCTCCGGTTGGCGCATCAGAATGATGGCGGGAAAGCTTGTGTAGTCCTTGGCCACGCCTTCCTGGGTCTTCATCTGCGTGAACTGGATTTGCACATGGGCGCTCAGGGTGTTGATGGCATTCCAGCGGTCGTTCATCTTGTCCACAAGCGCCTGTGGCGCCACCGTCTGCACCACCTCCGGCGCCAGCGGCGTGGGCAGTTTGCGCGTGGTAAACCGGCATCCGGCCAGGGGCAGCATGGCCAGCATCAGGACTGCCGCTGCTCGGCTGCCCGCCGCCCTCACTTTTCCCCCGCTTTCTTCTTTGCCGCACGATATTCGGCCACGTTCTTGTTGTGCTCTTCGATCGTTGTCGCAAACAGGGACTTGCCCTGCGGGTTCTGGCCGGCTGCCACAAAATAGAAGTAGTTCGTCTGCGCCGGATTCATCGCTGCCTGGAGCGACTTGATTCCCGGATTCGCAATCGGACCTGGCGGCAATCCCTGGTGTTCGTAGGTGTTGTAGGGTGTGTTCCGCTTCAGGTCGCTCTCGTAGATCGTTCCACGCCACGCATTCTCAAGCTCCAGCCCGTAAATTACAGAGGGATCGGTCATCAGCGGCATCTTCTTGTCCAGGCGGTTCTCAAACACGCTGGCGACGATCGGCCTTTCCTGGTCCACCGCCGTCTCCCGTTCCACCAGCGAGGCCAGCGTCACCACGGAATGAACGTCGTGGGTGAGGCCGATTTGCGCGGCGGCGGCGCGAAACCGCTTGACCATCATTGCAGCGATCCGCGGCATGGGTTCCTTGGGCCCGATGCGATAGGTGTCAGGAAACAGGTACCCCTCCAGCGTTTTTGCCTGCGGATCCAAATCGGCCACCAACCCGGCCTCCTGCTTCGCCTCGTTCACGAACCCCGCTGCCGGCCCAAATCCCGCCTGCTCCAGCCGCGCTGCAATATCGAACATGTTGGCGCCCTCGGGAATCGTTACCGCGATGGTGAACACGTCGCCGCGCCGGATCCGGTCGTAAACCTCGGAGACCGGCGCCGGATGATCGAACCGGTAGTCTCCCGCCTTCAGCGTCCCGCGGACAAGCCAGCGCATCGCGTCAAACGCGTACCGGCTGCGAACCACCCCCGCTTCTTCCAGTTGCCGCCCGATGCGCATCGTCGAGGAGCCGGGAAGAATCTCCACTAACGTTGCTTGCTGCGGTCCGTAAGGGGCCAAAACGACAAAGGCTGCCCATCCGGCCAGCCCAAGAGCAAACAGGAAGACTACAGCCAGCAAGGTCCTGCCCCAGCTCGAGCCGCTTCTTTGTCCTCTAGTCCGTCTGCGGCTCCCCATTTTCCCGCCGGCTTCCTCCGTGTTGAGTTAGAGACGCAGGAATTGCCCTTAGGATTCCTGTATTCATTAGATTGTACGGGTTTAAGCTGCATTATTGCCGCATCACAGCTTTCAACCGCCAGCCGACAGTTTGAGCATGGGAGCCAGCGCACCGCATCAAGCTGATTGCTGAGAGCTAAAGGCTGATGGCTGACCGCTAACGCCCCTGCGCCAGCTTCTTCGCCGCCTCCAGCGCAAAGTAGGTCACGATAAAGTCCGCGCCCGCCCGCCGCATTCCCACCAGCGACTCCAGCATGGCCCGGTCGCGCTCCAGCCAGCCCCTCTCAAACGCCGCCTGCAGCATTGAGTACTCGCCCGACACCTGGTAGGCCCCGATGGGAACTTCGAAGCGGTCCCGCGCCGCGCGCACGATATCCAGGTATGGCATGGCCGGCTTCATCAGGATCATGTCGGCGCCTTCGCCCAGGTCGAGCTCGATCTCCCGCATTGCCTCCCGCGCGTTGGCCCCGTCCATCTGGTAACTGCGCCGGTCGCCCCACTGCGGCGCCGAGTCGGCCGCCTCGCGGAACGGCCCGTAAAAGGCCGATACGAACTTGGAGGCGTAACTCAGGATCGGCGTGTTCGCAAAGCCGTCCTTGTCCAACTCCTTGCGGATTGCCGCCACTCGGCCATCCATCATGTCGCTCGGCGCCACCACGTCTGCCCCGGCGCGGGCCACGCTTGCAGCCGTCTTTGCCAGCAGCTCCAGGGATGGATCATTGTCCACCTCCCAGCCGTCGCGCCCCTCACGCAGTACGCCGCAATGGCCGTGGCTGGTGTATTCGCACAGGCAGACGTCGGCAACCAGGACGAGCTTGCGCGCCGCGCCTGATTGCTTGAGCGCCCGAAGCGCCTGTTGCACAATGCCGTCTTCAGCCCAGGCTCCGGTGGCCAACTCGTCTTTGTGATCCGGAAGGCCAAACAGCAACACCCCACCGACGCCCAGCCGCGCCGCCTCTTCGGCCTCGTGCACCGCTTCGTCCACGCTCAGGTTGAAGACGCCGGGCATTGACCCCACCGGGTGGCGCACGCCCTCGCCGGGGCAGATGAACAGGGGCAGGACCAGGTCGCCCGGCTCCAGCGAAGTTTCGCGAACCAGTGCACGAAGGCTCTCGGTGCGTCGCATCCGTCGCATCCGGACTTCAGGAAAGCTCATAAACTCATTGTATTGGAGGCCTGAAGTCGCAGGTATGTGAGCCAGCTCACTCAAAAGATAGCCATCAGCTCCGTGGTAGCGACTCGGTCCCTCGGTCCCTTGTTCCCTGCTTCTACCCTTGCGGAAGCCGATCGTACAACGTCGAATTACGGTATCCCGCCAGCATCACCAGCGTCCAGATGCCCAGCGCCGTCCCGAACGGGAACTTGAGCAGGTTCACGATGGCCGCCACGATGGCCACAACCCGTCCCCACGGCGCACGCTCCATCAGGCCCCAGCCGGCGATCAAGGCCAGAGCGGTGCGCAAAATCACGAACATCCAGGCCAGGTGCACAATGGCGGGGCCAAACCACATCGGGGGCAAATTGCCGTGCGCCCACCAGTCAAGACGGCCGTGAAAAATGGCACTGAGGAAGGCCATACCCACAAACCCCATCACCAGCGACAGGCCGCCATAAATGAACCACACCACGCTCAGGGCGCGGATCTTGCCGGCAAAGTTGTTCAGCTCAAACTGGAATCCCGGAACCGCCGCTGGCGGAATCGGTGGTGCAACCGGCGCTGTCGCCACCACCGGCCGCCCGCACTGCGGGCAAAATGCCTGTCCCGGAACCAGCGTACCTCCACAAGCGCTGCAAAACATGGCTGACCTCCTCATGCACAAGGCTTTGCGCCCTCACACACGTCTACCTGCGATACGTAGGACGATCACCGCGGGTTCCCCCGCCTTCCCGTTCCTTGCTTACGTCCCGTTGCGCAGTTTGCCGCCCGGTCGCCGGCAATTCCCTTCGTTCCCACCGCTCCTCATGGCGATCGTCCCGGTAAGTAAGGCCGGTGATGCGGCCCTCCTTGTCGCGGTCTATTTCCAGCCGGGTCCACACTCCGCCCATGGGATAGAAAAACGTTGACGAGGATTCCGCATCGACCTCAGTCACCTCGCCGTGAGGGTCGCGTTCATACAGCTGCGTGCCTTGCCGGAAAATCGTGGCCGCAAGCCGGCCGTTCACGTCGCGATACTCGCCGGTGATCGCGTCCAGCGCCGCCACCGGCAGCTTCACGGGACTGGGGTGCTGCGGGATCAATTCCCGCTCCGCCAACGGCTCAACCGCCGCGCCCAGCCGCTGCCCCAGCAGCCAGCGCGGCAATTCCGGCTCGTTGTACGCCCTCGCCCACGAGTCGTGATGCAGCCCCTCAAAGACCCACAGCCGCACGTTGCCGCCTTCGGCTTTCAGCGCGTTGTACATCAGCTCGCTCTCCCGCTCCGGCACCACGCGGTCCTCGCTGCCGTGAAAAAGCCACACCGGCGTCCGTCCTACCGCGCGCGCGTATTCGGCTGGCAGCGTCGCCGCCTCATGCCACCGCTCCGGCGCATAGCTCCAGAAAGGGCCGCCCGATGCAATCATCACCGCGGCCCAGCGGTGCGGATAATCCTTGGCCAGTTCCCAGGCGCCGTAGCCGCCCATCGAAAGGCCGGTCAGGTAAGTCCGCGCCGGATCGGCATGGAATTCGCGGCTCTCCTGGTCGAGCGCCGATATTGCCATCTCCAGCATTGGCGGGTCGGTCCAGAACCCCGGGTACTGGCACTGCGGCATCACCACGATGAACGGCCAGCGCTCGGGGTGGTCGCGGACTTCCAAAGGCAGCCCGATCTGCGTCTGCCACATGCCTTCCGTGCCGCGCTCGCCGCGCCCGTGTAGGAACAGGATGATAGGCCAATGCCGGCGGTCGTCGCGCCGGTACTCCTCCGGTAGGTACACCTGGAATCTGAATTGGATCCCATGCAGATCCATCCGGCGGTTCAGAAATCCCGTCTCCTGCGCAGGCGGCCTGGGCGGGTGGTCTTTGCCGGCGGACGCCGCGCGGCCGCAGAAGAGCAAAAGGACTCCGATCGCCACCGAAAGCGAGGCGGCGGAAGTTCTGGCGGCGAATCGCATGATCCAAACAATCTTATAGGCCCGGAGCAGGATGTGGGGAACAGGGACCAAGGGAACAGGGACCAAGGGAACAAGGGAACAGACCCGAGGGACTGGATACGGTTTCCAAGAATTCTGCCGACAGAATGCCCGGCCCCACCCAGCTCTGCCGGGATTCTCATTGTGGGCCCTCTTGGTCCCTTGGTCCCTTGTTCCCTTGTTCCCTACATTTCCCTTACGCGTCCCATGAAACAATCATTTCCAAGTCACCCGCAATGCTTGAGCCCGGCGACATTCTCGATCACTACCGGCTGGAGGCCGCCGCCGCGCGCAGCGGCATGGGTGTGCTTTATCGCGCTGCGGACCTGAATACCGGCCGGACCGTCGCGGTGAAGATTCCCCATCCCGAGATGGAAGCGGACCCGGTGCTGCTGGAACGCTTTCGCCGGGAGCAGGAGATCGGGCAAACCCTGGACCATCCGGGAATCGTGAAGACCTTCAACAGCGAGCAGCGCAGCCGCCATTACATGGTGCTGGAATGGGTGGATGGGCGGCTTCTGCGCACGCTGCTGAACCAGGAACAGCCGTTCCCGCCGCAGCGCGCCGTGGCCATCGCCATGGAATTATGCGACGCGCTCGACGCCATGCACAAACACGGCGTGGTCCACCGCGACCTCAAGCCGGAGAACATAATGGTGAGCGACGGCGATCGCGTGAAGATCATCGACTTCGGCATCGCCATGAAGGAAGACGCCCGCCGCATAACGCATGCGGGGGTTACGCCAATGCTGGGCACGCCCGACTACATTTCCCCAGAGCAGGTGCAGGGAAAGCGCGGCGATCAGCGCAGCGATATTTACGCGCTGGGCATCATGCTCTATGAGATGCTCACCGGCCGCGTCCCCTTCGCCGGGCCCAATCCGCTGGCGGTGATGAACGAGCGTTTGCTCATCAGATCCGCCGCCCGCGCGGGAACTGAACCCGGAGATTTCGCCCCAGTTGGAGGAAATCCTGCGCCGCGCCCTGGAGCGCGACCCGCGGTATCGCTACGCCACCGCGGCCGAGATGCAATGGGACCTGGAACACCAGGAACAGGTCGGAGTGGAAGAGGGCGCCACAACCACGGGGCGCCGTGGCGGCAAGGCGCCGTTGCGCAAACTCATCAGCCGCCGCATTCTGCTCTACGCCTGCCTGGCCCTGGTTCCCCTGGCCATCTTCGGGCTGATGCTGGCGCTGGCCCGCCAGTGAGACGAACCGTGAAAGTCGATGAAAGCGTCCCTGTCTTTCGATTTCGGTGATGAGCGCAAGACGCGCCAGGCACGGCTTTTGCAGGCTGCGGAAAAGCGCTTGCGAGAGAGCAAAACGCGTCAGGGCACGACTTTCCGCCGTGGCGGATGCCGCAAAGGTCGCAAAATCAGAAGAGGGCTTTGCCCCTGCGGGCAATCTTTCTCTCCGGCCCCCTCAAGTTCGAGTTTTTCACCGAGCTGTTGGGTGCTCACCAAATGGCTGCCCAGGCGATCCAACCAGCGTATGCTGGATCGATCCGGAAACAGAGGCGATCGGAGCTGCCTCAGTTGGAAAGGCCCTTCCATGAAGTTGCGCACGGTTCTGGTGTTGGCCCTGATGATCCTGCCTGTGGTGGGCTTCGCGCAGAAAAAGAAAAAACCCAGCGTTCCCGCGGTTTTCGGAACGGCAAAGTACGTCTACGTGAAGGCCGAGGATGGCGACATGTTCAACCCCCGCCTGCTGCCGGAGGATCGCGACGCAATTTCAAACGTGATGAACGCGCTGCGCGATTGGGGACGATATACCGTGATGCCCAGTGCCGACGGTGCGGAGCTGGTGTTCATCGTGCGCAAGGGGCGTCTGGCCAGCGAACAGGTGGGCATCGCGGCCGGCCCCAGAACGTCGCCCAATGGCGGGGTGGGAAACGGCTCTCAGGGAACGGGTCCCTATGGCACCCAGAGTACGGGGCCAAATGGAACCGCGCGCCAGACCGGCGCGAATGCACCGGGATTGAGCTCAGACACCGAGGTCGGTCCGCCCGACGATTTCCTCGAAGTGCGCATGAAGCAGCCGGGCGGCGACTTGAGCAGCCCCGTCTGGGAGCGCACCATGAGCGATGGCCTGGACGCGCCGAACGTGCCGCTCCTCAACCAACTCAAGCGAGCTGTGGAGAAAGACTACCCGCAGAAGTGAGTTGGGGCGGTGGAAGGGGGGGTCTTGAGAGATCAAATGCTCGCGGTTAGCACGTACTCCCGAGCGACGGGTTCCACCACCTTGTAACGGCCATGTCCCGGATTCGCCCGGTAGCTGGTGCGCAAAAGTCCGGCCTTTTCCAATCGCCATACGTCGCGGCTGACCGCTCGAATATCGCGGTCGAGCTGAGTGGCTAAAGCAGTGATGGGCAGGGCTCCATTCTTCGCGTGCCGCAGAAGGCGAACCCGCTCAGTGCTGAGAAACTCGAGCATATCCAGAGGATCCTCGAACGTGATGGTGACACCCGGCTCGATAGGTTCGCCGCGATCCAGCTTTCTGGCGTTCTCACGCACGCTTCTGGCGAACTCATCCACCGAGCCTGTCTTGATCCTGACCTTACTCTTCTTCATCCTCAATCCTCCAGAGCTCGTGAACCTCATTGAAGAATCTCTCGGCCAGCGCCTCATAGCTCGAGAAGTCGATAGCCTCGACCGTTCCCATAAAGTGCCGGTGATGAAAGCCGTGGCTGTTGTCGTAGCCCAACACCCGCCCATTGTCTTTCGCAAACACTCGCAGGTTGATTTAGGCCAGACTGTAAGCCACCACTGTTCCTTCTTCGCGCCAGGTTTGCTCTTTCAGTAAAGCGCCCTTCCTTTTTCCCTTCAGTCGGAAAACCTGGGATTTCAACGTCCGGACGGGCGGCTTACTCTTGCGCACAAGGAGATCATAGCACAGATAGGACTAAACTAGTCCTTCCTGCTCAGTGATACGAGTCGTCGCGGTGGATCACGAACTCCGGATAAGCGCCCCCGCCCAGCTCGTGCAGGTCCATGCCCAGCCGCTCGCCGTCGGATTCCACACGGAAGGCCACAAAGCGGTTGAGCAGCGCGAAGAGCCCGTAAACCAGCGGCAGGAACACGCCCAGCAGCGCGGCGATGCCGACAAGCTGGGCCAGAAACTGTCCATGCCCTCCCGCAAAGAGCCCTGCGGCAAACAGGCCCCAGATCCCTCCGGCGCCGTGGACGGTGATGGCGCCCGTCGGGTCGTCAATAGACAAGGCCAGCTCCATCAGCTCCACCAGCAGCGGCGTAAACACGCCCACGAAGGCGCCGATGAAAAGCGCGTCGCCGGGTGATACCAGTGCGGCGCAGGCGGACGATGTGACCAGGCCGGCCATCCAGCCGTTGGCGCAAAGGCTGGCGTCGGGCTTGCCGAAGCGAAGGCGAGTGACCACGTAGGTGGTGATCAGCGCGCCGGCGGCGGCCAGCAGCGTATTCAGGGCAACGACAGCCAGTGCGGAGGGCGCAGCATGCAGCCACAAGATGGCCCCGGCGGCGTTCCACGCCAGCCAGCCAACCAGCGCCAGCAGACAGCCGAAAAGCACAAAGGTGGAGTGATGCGCGGGCATCGCCGTCGCCAGTCCCTCCCTGGGGAACTTGCCCCTGCGCGGTCCGGCGATCCAAACCAGGGCCAGGGCGCTCAGCCCTCCCAGAGCATGGATGGAAGCCGCGCCGGCGGGATCGAGGAAGCCGGCTCCGAGGCCGAAGTTGGCGCCCAACTCCGCCAGCCACCCTCCGCCCCACACCCAGTGCGCGAACACCGGAAACAGGAATGCCGCCATCAGCACCGCAACCGCAATGCCCGCCGCCAGCCGCAGCCGGTCCGCGCCCGCCCCCCACGGAATAAGGCCAACCAGCGCCACTCCAAGGCACTCGAACAGCATCTGAAGCTGGCGCTCCGTCGCCGCGCCGGCAAAGCTGCCCAAAAGCCATTGCCCGGCGCCGATCCAGTTCCATGGCTTGCCCGCTGCGGTGAGAGTAGCTCCGCCGGGTGCGGCAAACACGCTGCCCAGGACGGCAAAGGCAACCACCGCGACCGAAAAAATGGCAAGACAGCCCACCAGCGACTGCGCCGCGGACCGCGAACGGCCCAGCCCGGCGTTGATCAGGGCCAGGCCGGCGATAGCCAGCGGCGCCAGGATCAAAAGTCCCGCAGCCAGCGCGCAAATCGGGTCGGAAAGCGGTTGAGGCGTCATGGATGGCGCTCTCCCCGCTTCGGCATCTGTCCACGCATGGCAACGGCCAGGCCCAGCGCCTCCACCAGCAGCCCGCAGATCACAAACACGCCGCGCCGCGCTGGATCGGCAAAAAGAACCAGCGCCGCAACTGCGATCAGGAACCCCGCGGGCATCACCAGCAGTCCTGCGTATTTCATGGGCCGTTTCCTCAATGTGGCGGGCGTGAGCCCGCTGCGCGTGTCAAAAGTCAATTGTCGTCGAGACACGGCGATCGCGTTTCGCCGGCGAGTGTTGATTTTGCAGTTGGTATCAGCGTGTGAGACGTCTTTACGAATTCTAGATTATCCCGGTGCTAGGCTTGGCCCAATTGGTGGGGACATCGCCGTTTTTCCTGCATGTTTCTCCGGAGGAATGCTTGCTCGAACTTCTTGATCGTCTGGTCGCGAATCCGCTTGGCACGTTCCTGGTTATGTCTCTGGCTGCGTTTCTTGAAGTGTGGGGCGACTCCTTCTTTCAATCGGCGTTTTATCGCTCGTCTGGCGCGGGGCGCTTGCTCCCCATCCTGTTCGGCGCCCTGGTCCTCACCGCTTATGGCTCGGTCGTCAACACGCCGCGGTGGGATTTCGGCAAGCTGCTGGGCGTCTACGTGGTTCTGTTCTTCGTGGCGGCGCAGGTTGTGGCGCGGGTACGCTTCGGCCAGGCGCCGGGGGCGCCGGTGCTTGCCGGAGGAGCGCTGATTGTGGCCGGCGGGCTGGTGATGGTGTTGTGGAGGCCGTGAGGCAGGTTTTCGCGTTCCCGCAGCAAAATAAAAACGGCGATGTCCTATGGATTGAAGGAGTTAAGCCACAAATCTGCACACAATTGCGCGCGTTGCCGGAGATTGGTGCAGGGGCGACCCGGGGGGCCGGGGAGCGGCCTGGGATTCCGGATTCGTTCTGGCTGAGCATGGCCGCTCTCCTTTTACCCGTGAAGTTGAGGCATAAAGACCGACGCCCGCCGAGTGGCGGGCGCAATTCAACTCACAAATAAACTGTAGCCTGGAATTCATGGCGCGGATGTGATGGCGGATACGGGCGAGAGGCGGCGGGGCTGGAGAGGCCATTGCGCGGAACTCACCCTGGTCCCCGAGTGCGAGGGACCACGGGCTGGCGAGAGAGCGTACAGAGGTTACCGTTGGTTAGGGGGGCCCCCGCAGAATTCTGCTGGGACGACGTTCCGGGATACAGGACAAAAAGGGGCGTTAGCGGAGGGAGCGGTGTCCGGGTGGTTACCTTTGGGCAGAGGGGGGCACCCCAACTTCAATGTTGAGCCCGCGGCGCAAGGCGTGGGCCAGCCGCCACCACGTAATCGGGGTCAGCATTCTTCCAGATCTTGCGAAGTTGACGATAGGTCTCGGCTGCTGCTGCCTTGTCTCCCATCGCGCTTTCTGCGCGCGCCAGACCCAACAAGGATTCGGCCCTCTGGGGAGCGCGTTCGAGTGAGGCATCAAACGCCGCACGCGCTGGCGCATTCCTGCTGTGTTTGAGCAGGAGTTCCCCAAGAAGCTCGTACGAGGGCTTCTCAGGAATTGGGGGGCCGAACGCGTACGGCAATTCTTCGCCGGCCGCCACCGCTTGTTGCGCCATGGCTACTGCCTCGTCGTCGTGACCTTCAGCCGACAGGATGGCCGCCTGCAGCTGCAGCTTTTGAATCGCCGGGACCCGGCGCATGGGATCGGCTGGCGGAGTGCCGGCGGCGTCGAAGGCAGCCGGAGTCTGCGGCAGGAGATTGACCAGCGTGGCGAGAGAGTTTCTGGCGGTGGGCAGGTCGCCGCCTTCAGCGGCAGCAAACCCCGTGGCGAATGCATCGTTGATTTCCGGCATGAGCGCCCCACCCATGTCCACCCTCCACCCGGCCACTTCATCCTGCCAGCGGCCGGTGTCAACCAGATAGCGGGCGCGCATCTCGACGAAAGAGGAGACACTAGCGTCGTCTGGATCGACGGTCCCCCGCGCCCTGGCCGCCATTCCTGATCGCGTTGCTTCCTCGCGGCAGCCGGCAGCCACTTTCTTTGCCTCCTCGATGCGGCCCTCTTCCAGGTAGCCGTATTCGAGCCAGTAACTGTAGTGGCCGCAGCGTCTGGGCGGCCTTCCTGCTGCTGCGGCGTGCTGGTTGGTGACTGCGGTGGCCGCGATGTTGGCTTGCACTACGTCATCCCACATTCCCAGGGCCAGAAAAATGTGCGAGCACATGTGCTGCGCGTGCGCCGCACTGGGCGCGATTTTTGACAACGCACGCGAGGGCACAAGCGCTCCAGCGGCGTGCTGCGGGTCGTCCATGGCATGAATCCAGTAGTGGGCCGCGCCGGGGTGGTTGGGGTTCCTCATGAAGACCGCTTTCGCGATCGCCCCGGCCTGCAGGTAGGTGGGAACGTCGCGCACGCCTTCGCTTTTGCCCAGCAGCGCCAGTGCGTAGAAGAGCTGCGCTTCATCGTCTTTGGGATAGGCGCGGCCCAACTGCTCCATGGCCGCCGCGTAGCGGACGTCGCGCTCGGGCTTGCTGCCGGCGCCGCTGTATAGAATCTCAACCGCGTTGAACCAGGATCGCTCGCGTGGATCGGCAATCCGCTGGGCGCGTGCTTCCGGGGTGGGTCCAAATTGGGCCAGAGCGGCCTGCCCAGCCTGGACGTCTACCTCATTCCAAACCGGATGATTGAAGGTCATGGCCTCTCCCCAGTACGCCATGGCAAAACCGGGGTCCGCCTTTTCCGCGGCGATAAACGACCCGCTGGCATCGTCGTACTCAAAAAGGTGCAGTAAAAGCAAGCCGCGCATGAAATCGTGCGCCGCGGCCGGAGAGTGCGTCGAAGTGGGAAAGGTGGCGGTGCCCAGACCCGGGATTGTTTCCGCGCGGACGAACGATGTGGAGAGGAGCAGCAACGTGAGAAGCGGCAGGATTCTGTTGGTTCGGGGAATTGTCATGGTCGTGCCCCCGGCACAGTCAACCATGCTACCGGCTCGCCCGGCCCGATTGCTACGGGCACGTGGGCTGTTCATCGATTCCAAAATCAGCACTCGTGCACTGCGGGCGGTGCCCCGAGGTCCCTCGTCATCGATTTGCGGAGCCCGGTCGGATACGGTTCTTGACGCGCCGGACTCGCGCTGCGCAGCCGAATCATTGAGGCCTGCGCCGGGCTGCGTGGATTGTGCCCCCGCGAAACATTCCTCTTGACAATAAGAGAAACCTTATATAAGTTACTGTCTATGGATGGTCTCGACGTAAAGTTCGCTGCATTGGCCGATCCGACGCGTCGCGCAATCCTCGCACGCCTCTCGCTTGGGGAGGCCACAGTCAATGAGTTGGCGGGCCCATTTGAAATGACGCAGCCGGCGGTTTCTCAACATCTCAAGGTGCTCGAAAACGCGGGGTTGATCGCTAGTCGAGTGGACGGTACAAGGCGCCCCAGACGACTGGCGGGCGCTGCTCTCAAAGAGATGGATCAATGGCTCGCAATGCTGCGCACGGCGCTGGAGAAAAACTACGACCGGCTGGACGATGTCCTGGCCGGCATGGAAAAGGAGAAGGGAGAATTGCGATGAGCACGATGACGCTGAAGACGGAAGGCGATACGCACCTGGTTGTGACGAGGCGTTTTCGAGCGACGCCGGAGAAAGTGTATCGCGCACATACCGATCCGGAGTTGATAAAGAAGTGGCTGCTCGGTCCTGAAGGCTGGAGCATGCCTGTTTGCATCAGTGAAGCCAAGCCCGGAGGAAGAATCCGGTATGAGTGGACGAATGGCAAAGGTGGCGAATTCCATTTGACCGGGAAATATCTGGAACTGAACCCTTGGCGCAGAATTGTCCACATCGAGCGGATGCACCTGCCCGATCCGACACCGAACAACCACGTCGAGACCACATTCGATCGAGACGGTGAAGGCACCTTGATGACCGTTCGTATGACGCTCCCTGACGAGCAGACCCGAGCAGCCATGCTTGCCACTGGAATGGAGCGCGGAATGGAAGCGAGCTACATGCGTCTGGAAGAAATGATCCAGGACGCCCCACCCCAATCGATCGAAGGAAAGCGAGACGCGAGGCAGGGCTGAGTCTCAGCCGCAAAAGATGCAATCCAAAGGAGGCCTCTATGACGAACCCATCCATCGCAAAGCAGTCGATTTCGATCCGTGCAACATGGCTGGCAATGGGTGCAATCCTCACCTACCAGATCCTTCTTCTCGTCCTGCTGTTCCTCAGGCCCGACCTGGATCCTTCCTGGCACTCCATCAGCGAATGGGCGATTGGTCCTCATGGTTGGATCATGTCGGTCGCGTTTCTCATCTCCTCGCTGGGCTATCTATCGCTGTTCGCGATGCTCAAGACGCAGCTTTGGACAACGGCGGGTCGGATTGGCGTTGCCATACTCCTGATCTGTGCCATCGGCGCTGCCGGAGCGGGTATCTTTACCACAGACCCCATGCCTTTTCGCGCCGCGCTATCCACGAGGGGCACTCTTCACATCTTCTGCGGCAGCGCCCAGCTGATACTTTTTCCCTTTGCTGCGCTGCTGGTAAGTCTCAGTCTTGCGCGCGGGAATGACGTATGGGCCAGGGCGCGCAAAACTCTATTCCGGGCGGCTTGGTTGCCCTTGTTTGGCTTCGTCTGCTTTGCGGTCTACACCATCCTGTTTGTTGCGCCTATGGGACCCCAAGCTTATGGCCCTGGAGTCAACATTGGCTGGCCTCCGCGGTTTGCATTCTTCACTTACATGTTGTGGGTCCTGATCGTGGGATCGCAGGCGATCCGGTGCAGTCGTCGCCCTTATACAGAAGACCATTCCTGGGATGGGCAGAGAGCCTCCCTTCCCCATGCAAAACCGCTATCGCACCCCCAATGAGCAAACTCGATTTCAAGTCCGCCGACGAGTACTTCACCCTCGAAACCGGCGGGTGGCCGAGTTCCTGCGCAGCAACACTTGACAAAAAATATGGAGTCCGTTCATCGCGGCATTCCTGGATGAGTGGGCGTCGGTGTCCGCGCCTGCTAGACTTCGCTTCGAACCTGAAATTGAGGCAAACCATGCGATCAATCTGCCGCCTTGTCCCGTTTCTACTGCTGCCGGCGCTGGGCGCCTTTGCGCAGCGCATCGAAGTTACCCTCCCCAATGCGCAGCCGGTGACCGGCCATCTGATACTGGTGTTTGCCAAATCCAGCAAGCCGGAGCCGCGCTTTCAGCTGGAGGAGAACTACCTTTCGGCGCAGGGGTTCGGCGTGGATGTGGAGGCGTGGCCGGCGGGCAAGCCGATGGTGGTGGATGCGGAGACCTTCGGCTATCCGCGGCGCTCGCTCAAGGACCTGGACACGGGCGACTACTTTGTGCAGGCGGTCTTCAATGTTTATGAGCCGTTCCACCTGGCGAGCGGGAAAACGGTGTGGCTGCCGCCGGACAAGGGCGAGGGCCAGCACTGGAACCGGAAGCCGGGCAATCCATATAACGAGCCGCTGAAGGTTCATTTCGATCCGGCGGCGAGTTCCACGGTGAAGATCGCGCTGGACCAGGTGATTCCTCCTATCGAAGGCACGGATCGCGACCCTGAGGTGCTGGCGAAGCGCTCGCCCGATCAGACGTGGCTGAAGTTCATGCGCTTCCGCAGTGACGTGTTGAGCCGGTTCTGGGGACAGGACGTGTTTCTGGGCGCGTGGATCCTGCTTCCCGACGGCTTCGACGACCACCCCGACGCGCATTATCCGCTGATCGTGTACCAGGACCACTTCAGTGCGGGTTTCAGGCCGGCCGGGTTCTCGAGCACGCCGCCCGACCCCAAGTTGCCCATGTACCGGCGCGATCAGAACGGCTATCGCTTCTACCAGGACTGGACTTCGGGCCGGCTGCCGCGCGTGATCCTGATTTACGTTGAGAACGCGAACCCGTACTACGACGACTCCTATGACGTGGACTCAGCCAACGTGGGGCCGTACGGGACGGCGATCAACGACGAGCTGATTCCGGCGATCGAGAAGAAGTACCGAGGCATTGGGCAGGGGTGGGCGCGGGCCACGTTCGGTGGCTCGACTGGCGGATGGGAGGCGGCGGCAACGCAGGTTTTCTATCCTGACTTTTACAACGGCGCGTGGGTGGCGTGCCCCGATCCGGTGGACTTCCATGCTTACCAGAACATCGATCTTTACCAGGACGCCAACGCGTTTGTGCGCAAGGGCGACTTCGGCGAGGTGCCGATTGCGGCCGACCGCAAACCGGATGGATCGATCATTGCGGAGGCCGGCGCTGAGTATGCCTATGAGTACGTGCTGGGCACGCGCGGGCGCTCGACCGAACAGTGGGACATTTGGCAGGCGGTGTTTTCACCCTCCGGACCGGAAGGTTACCCGGCGCAGGTGATCGACCCGCAGACCGGTGCCATCGACCGCAAGGTGGTGGAGTACTGGAATCAACACTACGATCTGGCGGCGATCCTGAAGCGCGACTGGCCTACGCTGGGGCCGAAGCTCGAAGGCAAGCTGCATTTTGCCGTGGGCGACGGCGATACGTACTTCCTGAACAACGCGGTGCACTTGCTGCAGAAGCAGCTTGATGCGACGCGGAATCCGCACTCGGACGCGACGTTCCAGTACGGGCCGGGGATGCCGCACTGCTACACCGGGGGGCCTTCGGAATACACCATGCAGGAGAACAGCGCCGACTGGACGCAGCGGGTGCTGCCGCAGATGGTGGAGCACATGCTGGCCACGGCGCCGGCGGGCGCGGACACGAAGTCCTGGCGGTATTGAGGGTCGGTGCGATGCACGAGAGGCCCGGGGCTAAAGCCCCACATCATTCAGAGCTCAGTTCAAGGGCCTTCACAGGCTGCGGAAAAAGTCTCTTTGTAGATACTTTTTCTCCACAGGGATTTGGATTAGTTAAGAGACATGCGCGGAGATGACCAGAACCAGACGGCGATGTACAGCTATGTAACGTTAGCGCAGCGGATTCCTGCTGAGCATCCATCTCGGCAGATTCGATCGATGGTGGACCGCGCGTTAGAGAAGATGGACGCTCAGTTGGACGAGTTGTATTCGACCACTGGACGCCCCTCGATAGCGCCGGAGCGGCTGTTACGTGCCTCGTTGCTGATGACTTTGTACTCTATCCGCTCCGAGCGCCAGTTGATGGAGCAACTGAACTACAACCTGCTGTTCCGCTGATTTGTTGGTTTAGAGATGGACGATCCGGTTTGGGATGTGACGGTGTTTACCAAGAACCGAGAGCGGTTGATCGGCGGCGCGGTGAGCCAGCAGTTGCTTGAGGCGGTGCTGGTGGAGGCGCGGGAGCACGATCTGCTAAGTGAGGAGCATTTCACCGTGGATGGAACGCTGATTCAAGCCTGGGCCTCGGCGCGCAGCTTCAAGGGGAAGTCCGATCCCCCGGCTCCGGGTTCCGGTTCGGGATGGGGTGGTGAAGTTCTGCTGCGCGACAAGGTGGAGTCGACGACCGACCCGGATGCGCGTTTATACAAGAAGGCAACGGCGGACAAGTCGGTTCCGTCTTATCAGGGCCACGCGCTGACAGAGAACCGCAACGGGTTGGTGGTAGCTGCCGAAGCCACACTGGCTGCGGCCGATGCCGAGGCCGGGGCAGGGATCGCGATGCTGGACCGGACACTGTCTCTGAGGGCCGAACCAGGAGCCGGGAAGCAGATCACGCTGGGGGCCGATACGGGCTATCGGCAGGAGAGATTCGTCGAAGCACTGCGCAAACGTGAGGTAGCGCCACACGTCAGCGAGTATGTGAAGGGAAACTTGCAGAAGAATCGCCTGCGCCCGGAGGAGCGATCGGATGAGCGAAGCGCAATAAGTCAGCGCAAACGCAAGCTCATCGAGCGGGTCTTCGGCTGGGCCAAGCTGAGAACAGGACTGCGCCAGGTAAAGCTGCGCGGACTGAAAAGGGTGGATTGGTTCTACCGCCTGACCATCGCTGCGTATAACTTGGTGCGCATGCGGAGACTGATTCCGATTCAAACAATGCCCGCTTAGGGCCGAAGTGTCTCTGGAGGTTGAGAAAACGGCCTCCAGATGTAAAACAACAACCGAAACCCAACAATAACGCCGGCCAAAAGGCGTGAAAAACTTCAGCCCAACGCAATTGGGCAAGGAAACATCAGTTTTTCCGCAGCCTGTCTAGGCCCCTGCTCCCTCCGGGACCTCCTTCCGGGGACGCGGCCCGGGATCTACGGCACTTTTGCAGGATCGGGTCCGGGGGGGGGTGCTTTTGCAGCGCGGGCCTTGTCATGCATAATGTTGTTGTTCCGCCATTTGTCTCACTCTTCGGGACGCACGCCTTGAGAGGAACGATGTTGTGTTTCTCAAAAGCGGCTTCATCACAAAGATTCTTCTTTTCAGCGGGTTAGAAACAGGATTCCCACAAAAAAATTTATTGTTTTTCGCTCCTCATGGGACGCATCCATGGGTTGCGGCTGATATATTGTTTTTTCGGGGTCGCCACCGCAGAGTGGATTTATGACTCTAATGCATTTGCGAACACAAGGTATGTGACCGCCAGCACACGGGCACATGCACGGACCCTTACCGAGCACATCCACAACACAAGCGCAGCAGAGTAGGAACTATTCATGGCGCAAATCTTTGACCGCAGCTCCAACGCTCTGGCTCGCATGAGCCTTGTGTTGACGGGGCTGATTGTGATTGCCCTGGGCGTGACGCTGGATCAGTTGCAGCGCTCTCCGTGGGTTACTCGCCAGGGGCAGCGACCGGACCAGCCGGTGCCGTTCAGCCACAAGCACCACGTGCAGGGGCTCGGTCTGCAGTGCCAATACTGCCACACCACGGTAGAGACATCGAGCTACGCGGGGATTCCGCCGACGCGGACCTGCATGAACTGTCATGCGCAGATCTGGACCAACGCCCAGTTGCTGGAGCCGGTGCGCAATAGCTGGGCGACGGGGCAATCGATTGTGTGGACGCGGGTGCACGACCTGCCCGACTACGTGTTCTTCAACCACTCCGTGCATGTGAACAAGGGGATTGGCTGTTCCAGCTGCCATGGGCGCGTGGACCAGATGCCGCTGATGTATATGCAGAACACGCTGCAGATGGAGTGGTGCCTGGATTGCCATCGCAAGCCGGCGAAGAATATCCGGCCGACGAGCCAGATTTACAACATGGCGTGGGAGGCTCCCAGCGAAGACCAGCCGGTGTGGTGCGGTGTGAAGGACCAGGAGGCGGGAGTGCCCACGGCGCAAAACGTGAACTGCGTGTTCGCGGACCCGGCGGGAGCCGGGCCCAATGTGGCCTCGCTG
This sequence comes from uncultured Acidobacteriota bacterium, assembly GCA_963788435.1. Taxonomy (GTDB): domain Bacteria; phylum Acidobacteriota; class Terriglobia; order Terriglobales; family Acidobacteriaceae; genus Telmatobacter. The sequence goes on from CAWBIG010000225.1 coordinate 45,778, forward strand.
CAGATGACGCCTTCCGTGCCGCCCGGGCATGAGCCGCTGGCGGGCGAGACCCCGGGTCCGGTGATTCCGGTGCCGGTCAATTACCAGAAGTTCACCAGCCAGGAAGAATTGGGGAATTTCCTGGTGAAGCATTACAAGATCCGTACACCGCGCGAGCTGACCAGTTGCGAGGTGTGCCACCGATGAGCGCGCCTTTCAATGAAAACGAGATGGGAATGAAGCGAGTGGCCGAAGACGAGCCCGCAGGGGCTAAAGCCCAAGCAATTTTGGGCGGGGAATCGGCACGACTGAAGTCGTGCCCTGACACGGTTCCCCCCGCCGAGGGACTTTTTCAGCAAAGTATAAAGTCGCGCCAAGACGCGGTTCCCTCTGAAGCATCTCTCCAGGAGGCTGCAACGTCGTGCTCTCACGGGTCGTGCACCTGCGGAAATGGCGGTGGAGAGGTGAAAGCCGCGGAGAAGGGTCTGACTCTGGCCCAGGTGCGCCAGGAGTTGAAGGGCGTGAAAGGGAAAAGGTTCTGGCGCTCGATTGACGAGCTGGCGGGCACGCCGGAGTTTGAAGAGGCGCTGAAGCAGGAGTTTCCGGCAGCGGCGCAGGAATGGGTGGATCCGGTTTCGCGGCGCGGCTTTATGAAGCTGATGGGAGCGTCAATGGCGCTGGCCGGGCTGGCGGGGTGTACCAAGCAGCCGGATGAGCCGATTTATCCCTATGTCAAAGCGCCGGAAGACCTGATCCTGGGCAAGCCGAACTTTTTTGCCACCGCGTATCCATTTTTGACTGGCGGAATTCCCACGCTGGTGAAGAGCGACGAGTTCCGGCCTATCAAAGTGGACGGCAACCCGGAGCACAAGTACAACCAGGGCGGAAGCGATGTGTTTACGCAGGGTTCGCTGCTCGACCTCTACGATCCCGACCGCTCGTCGAAGGTTCTGTACCGGGGCGAAGAGCGCGGATTCGAGGAGTTCATTGCAGCATTCCGCGACGCGGCGGGAGCTTCAAAGGACGGCGCGGGCATCTATTTCCTGAGCGCCACCATCACCTCGCCGACGCTGGCGCGGCAATGGAGCGAGGTCGAGAAGGCGTACCCCAAGGCGAAGCTGGTGCAGTACGATCCGGCCATTGCGGGAACGGCATTTGCGCAGGGTGTGACGCCGCAATACGCGCTGGCCGGCGCCGACGTAATTGTCTCGCTGGACGCGGATTTTCTTTCCGGCGCGGCTTATCCCGGATTCCACCGGCTGGTGCGCGACTACGCGGGACGGCGCAAGACGCCGGCGAATCTGAACCGGCTTTACGCGATCGAGAGTTCTCCGACTACGACGGGCTTCAAATCTGAGCATCGGCTTCCCCTCCGCGCGAGCGAGGTGCCGGCCTTTACGGCGGCCCTCGCTCAGGCTATCGGCGTGAGCGGTGTGAACGCGCCCAGCTACGCGTGGACCGATGAGCAGCAGAAGTACCTGGCGGCGGTGGCGAAGGACCTGAAGGACAATGCCGGCAAGAGCGTGGTGATTCCGGGGCTCTATCATGATCCGGCGGTGACGGCGCTGGCGCTGGCCATCAACCAGCAAGCTGGGCAACGTGGGCAAGACGGTGCTGATTGGCGCTCAGCCGCTCGAATCCGCTTCCCAGCGACCAGTTCGCCGAGTTCAAGGCGCTGGTGGCGGATCTGAATGCGGGCAAGGTGGATTGGCTCATCATCCTCGAACTCGAATCCCATCTACAGCGCGCCAGTCGATCTGGATTTTCCGGCTGCGTTCAATAACGCCAAGACGGTGGCGCACCTGGGCTCACATCTGGATGAAACGGGACAGATTTCGCACTGGCATATTCCGGCAGCGCACAGCATGGAGATGTGGTCGGACGCGCGCAGTTACGACGGCACAGTCTCGATTGTGCAGCCGATGATCGATCCGCTGTTTGGCGGCAAGAGCGCGCACCAGATTCTGCAGGCGCTCCTGAATGAGCCGCTGCTTTCGCCTCACAACGCGGTCCAGCAGACGTGGCAGGGGACGATCAAGGGCGATTTCGAGACCGGTTGGCGGAAGGCGCTGCACGACGGGTGGATCGAAAACACCGCGTTCGAGACCAAGGGCGATGCGAGCATTGCGCTCATCGCGATGAAATCGCAGGTTCCCGCGCCCACGCCGAAGGATTCATTGGAAATCATCTTCCGGCCCGATCCCAACGTGTACGACGGGCGCTACGCGAACGTGGGCTGGCTGCAGGAGTTGCCCAAGCCGGTAACAAACCTGAGCTGGGACAATGCCGCGATCGTTTCCGGGGCCACGCTGACCAAGTGGGGCGTGGAAGAGGACGACATCATCGAGATCACGGTGGGCAATGGCAAGGTGAAGGCGCCGGTGATTGTGGCGCCGGGGCATCCGGACAATTCGATTACCGTGTACCTCGGCTATGGCCGTGAGTTTGCCGGGCGGGTGGGTTCGGGTGCGGGTTTCAACGCTTACCTTATCCGCAACACGTGGGCGCCGTTCTACGCCACCGGATCGATGAAGCAGGTCGCCGGCAAATGGGGCATCGCCATCACCAAGAGCCATTACCAGGATCATCGCGGCGCGGCCGCGGGCGGCGAAGGCGGCGGCAGCCATTCGCTGGAAGGCAATGAGGCATTGGGCCCGCGCGGCATCATTCGTTACGCCACCCAGGCCGAGTGGAAGGAAAATCCGGGTTTTGCCAACGAGGGCAAAGAGAAGACCGACATGGGGACTTCGCTGTTCCCCAACTGGGTTTACCGGGATAACGCCTGGGGCCTGAGCGTGGACATGGCGAGCTGCACCGGCTGCAACGCGTGCATTGTCTCCTGCTACGCCGAAAACAACATTGCGGTAGTGGGCAAGCAGCAGGTGCGCATCGGCCGCAACATGCAGTGGCTGCGCATCGACACCTATTTCGAAGGCGACCTGGCCGCGCCCAAGGCGCACCTGCAGCCCATGCTGTGCCAGCACTGCGAGAACGCGCCCTGCGAGCAGGTTTGCCCGGTGGGTGCCACGGTGCACACGCCGGAAGGCCTGAACATGATGGTCTACAACCGCTGCGTGGGCACGCGCTACTGTTCCAACAACTGCCCCTACAAGGTGCGGCGGTTCAACTTCCTGCTCTTCTCCGATTACGAGACCGAGAGCCTGAAGCTGATGCGCAATCCCGACGTAAGCGTGCGTTCGCGCGGGGTGATGGAGAAGTGCAGCTACTGCGTGCAGCGCATTCAGGAAGCCAAGATCAACGCGGACAAGGAAAATCGCGCCATCCGCGACGGGGAGATCCAGACCGCGTGCCAGCAGGCCTGCCCCGCCCAGGTGTTCACCTTCGGCAACATCAACGACAAGGAGAGCCGCGTGGCCAAGCTGCGCGCGGACGAACGCACTTACCAGGTGCTGGCCGACATCAACACCCGTCCCCGGACCACCTATTTGGCGCCGGTGATCAACCCGAATACGGCACTGGAAGAGACGCCGGTGGAGCACGCGCCGGCGGGGTAAGGGCAGGGAACAAGGGAACAAGGGACCTAGAAGACGGGGAACAAGGGACCAGGGGCTAACGGATTTGAAACTGGGAAATAACAACTAGGAACTGAGAACTGCAACGATGGCGACCAGCGAAATCAAACCGGGCAGTCCGGACTATGAGCGGTGGGTAGACCCCGCCACCGGGGAATACCGAGTGGTCGAGCCGGGACAGACCTTCAAGTCTGTTACCGACAAGATCTCGCGGATCGTGCTCACGCCGCACACGCCGCTGGGGTGGTTCGGCATGTTCGCGGCCTTCGGCTCGCTGGCGGTGATGCTGCTGACGGCCGTCACCTGGCTGTTCCTGAAGGGCACTGGCATCTGGGCCATCTCGCAGCCGGTGGCGTGGGGCTTTGCCATCATCAACTTTGTCTGGTGGATCGGCATCGGCCACGCGGGCACGCTGATCTCCGCCATTCTGCTGCTGTTCAAGCAGAAGTGGCGCAACTCGATCAGCCGCTTTGCCGAGGCGATGACGATTTTCGCCGTGGTATGCGCGGGCATGTTCCCGCTGATTCACACCGGCCGGCCGTGGCTGGGGTACTGGATGCTGCCGCTTCCGTTCACGATGGACGTGTGGCCGCAGTTCCGATCACCCCTGGAGTGGGACGTGTTCGCGGTATCAACTTACGCGACCATTTCGGTGGTGTTCTGGTATGTGGGGATGATTCCCGACCTGGGCACATTCCGCGACCGCGCCAAGACCAAGTTTGCGCGGTACATTTACGGACTTGTGGCGCTGGGCTGGCGCGGTTCGGTTCGCCACTGGGTGCGCTACGAGACGGCCTCGCTGCTGCTGGCCGGCCTGGCTACGCCGCTGGTGCTCAGCGTTCACTCGGTCATCAGCTTTGACTTTGCGGTGGCGGTGATGCCGGGCTGGCACACCACCATCTTTCCGCCGTATTTTGTCGCCGGCGCCATCTACTCCGGGTTTGCCATGGTGCTCACGCTGGCGATTCCGCTGCGCAAGTTCTATCACCTGGAAGCGCTGGTGACGGACCGGCATATCGACAACTGCGGAAAGGTGATGCTGGCCACGGGATTCATTGTGGCGTACGGCTACGGCATGGAAGCGTTCATGTCGTGGTACTCGGCATCGCACTGGGAATTCTTCATGTTCTGGAACCGCGTGTTCGGGCCCATCGGCTGGTCGTACTGGGTGCTGGTCATGTGCAACCTTGCCATTCCGCTGACCACCTTGTGGGTGCGCAAGTGGCGTACCAACATGACCTTCATGTTTGTCATGTCGATCATCGTGAACACGGGAATGTGGTTTGAGCGCTTTGTCATCATCGTCACCAGCCTCACCCGCGATTACCTGCCGTCCTCCTGGGGCACGTACCGCGCCACCAAGTGGGATTACATGACGTACGTGGGGACGATCGGGCTGTTCACCACGCTGTTCCTGCTGTTTGTGCGATTCCTGCCCATGATTCCCATGTTTGAAGTTCGCATGCTGCTGCCGGGGGCGAAGATCAAGCCCAAGGCGACTGCGGGAAATGGAGATTAAGCATGCCTCCGCGTGAAGGAACTTACGGCCTGCTGGCCGAATTCGAAGATCCTGGCGACCTGATCCGCGCCGCGCGCCAATGCCGCGAAGATGGATGGCGCCGGATGGACTGCTATTCGCCCTATCCGCTGGAGGCGGCGGCGGAAGCCATTGGATTCCATCGCGACAAGGTGGCGCTGCTTACGCTGATCGGCGGGCTGATGGGACTGACCGCGATGTTCCTGCTCGAGGTGTGGATCAATACTCTCGCCTATCCGCTCAACATTGCGGGACGCCCGCTTTATTCGTGGCCGGCATTCCTGATTCCGGCATACGAGTGGACGATTTTGTGGGCAGGACTTTCCGCGGCGTTCGGCATGATCGCGCTCAACGGACTGCCCCAGCTTTATCACCCGGTGTTTAACGCGCCCAATTTCCGCGACGGCGCCAGTTCCGACAAGTTCTTCCTGTGCCTGGAGGCTCTCGATCCCAAGTTCGACCTGATTGAAGCGCACAAATACCTTGAAGGCTTCCATCCGCTTTCGGTGGTGGAGGTGGAGTACTGATGAAGAGCAGGGAACAAGGGAACAAGGGACCAAGGGACCAAGGGCGGGTGGCGCATAAAGGTGTGCCCCATTCATTCGTGGCTTTATCGCGAATGAGTGGGCGGGCGCTCATCCTTCTTGGCGCGACGGCGCTTTTGTCTGTGGCTGGCTGCCGGCAGGACATGCAGAACCAGCCGCGCATGTTCCCGCAGCGCGGCACCACATTCTTTGCCGATCATCGCGGCGCGCGGCCGCAGGTGGTGAACACGGTGGCGCGGGGCGAGTTGGATGAGGACAGTTATTTCTACACCGGCGTGGTGACGGGGGCGAACGGATATCGCGAGGAACGGGACGAGATGCCGGCCGAAGTCCCGGTGACGATGGAAGTGCTGAAGCGCGGGCAGGAACGGTTTAATGTCTACTGCACGCCGTGCCATTCTCGCGTGGGCAACGGGTTGGGCGAGATTGTAGCGCGTGGTTACAAGCCCGCCGCCAACCTGCATGACCAGGTGCGCATGGCGCAGCCGCTTTCGCACTACTTCTACGTGATGACCCATGGCTACGGGGCCATGCCCGACTACTCGGCGCAGATCGAGCCGCAGGATCGCTGGGCCATCGCCGCCTACATTCGCGCACTGCAGTTGAGCCAGGACGCCACGCTGAGCGACGTACCAGCCGGAGTAGAGGTGGAGAGCCTGAAGGACGTGGCGCAGAAGGAAAACCTTCCCGCGTGGCTGGCCGGACCGTGGAAGCTGCCGGCGACGGCGGTGTGGTCAAACCAGGGGCCGGCGCAGAAGGAAGGCACGCCTGCGATGGCGCCGGCAAACACCGCAGACCCTGTACAGATTGCGCCCGCGGCCAAGCAGCCGCCAAAGAAGTAAGGAACCGGAAGGAACAGGAATGGCTCACCCAACACACTCGAAGACGCTGCCGGCCGACCTGGGCGCTCCGCTCTTCGTGAATACCTGGAGGATTCGCGCGCTCCTTGCGTGCGTTGTCTTTGCCATTGTTGCTGTTGTATTGGCGCTGCTGGGGCAGGCGCAGGATGGGCTGGGCTGGGAGCACGTGCTCCGCGCCTGGGACCTCGGCCTCATGATCACATTCGGGTTTTGTGTCGGCGGGCTGGCCCTGCTGATGGTTCAATACTGCTCCGGCGGCAAGTGGGGCTTGCTGCTTCGCCGGCCGCTGGAAGCAATGAGCCGTACGCTGCCGCTCGTGTTTCTCTTCTGGCTTCCCATCGCGGTCTTCCAAAAGGCCCTCTTTATGTGGGCCAATCACGGCATCGTGGACAAGGACGTGAAGATGGGCTGGCTGACGCCGGCGCAGGTTGAAGCTATCAACCATTGCATCGCCTGGAAGCGCCCGATGCTGAACATTCAGATGTTTTGGATCGTAGGCCTGATTTGCTTTGCCATCTGGGCACTGTACACGTGGAAGCTGAATTCGTGGAGCCTGAAGCGCGACGCCCAGGGCCCCGAAACCACGCCGTTCTGGATCAAGAAATTTGAGAATTTCTCCGGGCCCGGTATCGTGGTCTACACAGTAACGATGACGGCGGCGGCCATTTACTGGGTGATGTCGCTGGACGTGACCTGGTACTCGACGATTTATGGGCTGCTGTTTCTGGTCGGCCAGGGTTACGCGGTGCTGGCGCTGGGGATCCTGACCTCCATCAGCCTGTCGAAAGCAGAGCCGTTCAAGACCATCCTCCGCCAGACCGAGCAGCACGACCTGGGCAAGATGACCCTGGCCTTTGTGATGCTGAATATCTATCTGGCCTTCAGCCAGTTCCTCATCATCTGGTCCGGCAACCTGCCGGACGAGATCAACTGGTATCTTGATCGAATCCGCGGCGGCTGGGGCATCATCGTCACCCTCGACTTCATCTTCCACTGGGTCATCCCGTTCTCCGTTCTGCTCTCACGCGACATCAAGCGCAACAAGAAGCGCCTGTCGCGGCTATGCATGTGGATGATCTTTGCCCGCGTCTTCGACATGTTCTGGCTGATCGAGCCGAACTTCCGCGACGCGGCGCGTAACCTTCATTTCAGTTGGGGAATTCTGGAGTACGTGGCCATTCCCGCATCCATGATCAGCTTGTGGGTGGCGGCTTACTGTACGCAACTGAAGAAGCGCCCGCTGGTTCAGACCAACGATCCGCACCTGGCGGAGATCCTGGAGCCCGAGCATGCCGTTGCATAACGACAACAACCTGCCTCCGCAGGGTCCGCATGAGCCCGACAAAGTGGATGTCTCCCATGGCTATGAGCGCAGCGACGCCAGCACCACGAACATCGTGGTATTCCTGCTTTCGCTGGCTGTATTTGTCGCTGTCGCGGGCTTCCTCTGCTACGGCATCGGCAAGGTGATCAATTCGGCCATGAACAAGGAAGACGGGCCGAACTCAAAGTGGACCAAGACCGCAGATGTGCGCCAGTTGGGCGATTTCCCTTCCAGCCCCGAGCTGCAGAACAAGGTGGCGACGCTGGTGGAGCAGTTTCCCACGCCGCGCCTTTTGAGTGACGACGGGGATCAGGACATTACCGACCTGCATGCAAGGGAAGACTTGCTGCTGGACCACTACACGCGGATTGATGGAGAACCGGGTAAGGTGCGGATCCCGATTGAACGCGCCATGGAGCTGATTGCACAGAAGGGGTTGCCGGTAGCTCCGGCAGCGCAGGAACAAGCGTTGATGACCGGCGACAATCGAACCGTGGTGACCATGCCGATTACCAACGGCTTTGCCCGGACGGCATACGAGATGGAACAAAGGCGCGACGAGGGTCCCCATGCGGAGCGTCCGCCAAACGCCAAGTAGAAGGACAGGGACCTAGGGACCAAGGGAACAAGACAGGAGCAGTGGAAATGAAGTTGATGAGCACAATGCGGAAGACGTTGCGTACGGTGGCACTTGTTGCTGCTGCCGCGATTGTGTGCGGGCCGGCTCTGCGGGCGCAGGTTTCCAGCTACGGCGATAAGGAAGCGGGCCAGGCGAACGTAAAGTCATCGCTGCTCAGCAAGGTGGGCATTGCCCAGCATCTCAATTACCAGTTGCCGCTGAACCTGACGTTTACCGACGACACCGGGAAGCAGGTTCCGCTCGCCAGCTACTTTGGCAAAAAGCCGGCCATCCTGGCGCTGGTGTATTACCGCTGTCCCATGCTCTGCTCAGAGGAGCTGGATGGGCTGACCAGCGCGCTTTTGATGGTGGATGAGAAGCCGGGCCGGGACTTCAACATCATCGTGGTCAGCATCGATCCCAATGAGGGCCCCGACCTTGCCGCGGCCAAGAAGCGCTCCTACCTGAAGCGCTACGGCGATCCTTCCACCGCCAACGGCTGGCATTTCCTTACCGGAACGCAGGCGAACATTGACACGCTGACGGACACGGTCGGCTTCAAGTACGTGAAGATCCCCGGCCCCGACGGCAAACTGACCCAGTTCGCCCATGCCAGCTCGATTCAGCTGGTGACGCCGCAGGGCAAGCTGGCGCAGTACTACATGGGCGTTGAGTATTCGCCCAAGGATATTCGCATCGGGCTGGTGCAAACCTCGAACAATCGCATCGGATCGCCGGTCGACAATATCCTGACCTACTGCTACCACTACGATCCCGGAACCAACAAGCAGTCCCTGATGATTGCGCGCGTGGTGCAACTGGGCGGCCTGGTGACGTTGTTCTCTCTCGGCGGCTTCATGTTCGCCATGTTTCGCCGCGACTACACCCGCGACCACACCGAAACGGAAAAGCACGATGCAGGAACGAAGGGTCACCCCAGCGACGAAGACCTGTCGCCGAGGCCCCCGACGAAGGTGAACGGATAACGGAATGGATCACATCAGTCCAGTACTCTGGAAATTCCTCGAGAAGTGGCTCAGCAACTTCCCGCTCTTCCCGCCGGAAGCGTCCAAGATTGCGCCGCAGATGGACGCGCTGTTTTTCTTCATGGTCCTGGTCAGCCTGATCGGCCTCACCATCGTGGTCCTGCTTCTCATCAGCTTCTCCGTCCTCTACAACAAGAAGCGCCATCCGGTCGCCGTCCAGATCGAGGGTTCCACTTTGCTGGAAGCCACCTGGACCATCATTCCCCTGGGATTATTCCTCATCATGTTCGTGTGGGGCTCGCTGATCTACTTCCGTGTTTACACGCCGCCGGCGAATGCGATGAATATCTACGTGGTGGGCAAGCAATGGATGTGGAAGTGCGAGCATCCCGGCGGCCAGCACGAGATCGACGCGCTTCACATCCCCGTGAACAAGCCCATCCAGCTCACCCTGATCTCGCAGGATGTGTTTCACAGCTTCTCTATTCCCGCCTTCCGCGTGAAGCGCGAAGCCATCCCCGGCCGATACACCAACGTCTGGTTTGAAGCCACCGAGGTGGGAACGTATCACCTCTTCTGCACCCAGTATTGCGGCACCAACCACTCTGCCATGATCGGCGAAATCGTGGTGATGACTCCGGAGGACTATCAGAAGTGGCTGGCTGAATCGACCAGCGGCATGAGCCTGGCGCAGAACGGCGAGCGGCTGTTCGCCAGCCTGAGCTGCAATGCCTGCCACAACGGGCGGCCCGACGCGCGCGGCCCGAATCTGGCCAATGTGTATGGCTCTAATCTGACCCTTGCCAATGGGCAGACCACCCACGTGGACGAAGCCTATCTGCGCGAGGCCATCCTCAATCCTTCCGATCACGTCACCCAGGGATTCACCCCCATCATGCCCACTTACCAGGGCCAGATCAGCGAGGACGGCGTCATCTCGCTGGTGGAATATATCAAGACTCTCAACTCCAACTATCGCGTTGAGCAAACCCTCAACACGACCGCGCTGCTGCCGGAAAGCGAAGGCAAAGCCACGCCCGCGCCCCAGAAACCCGCGGCGCCTTCGGCCAGGCAGGGGATGGTGAAGCAATGAGCACAGACACAATCGTCAGGTTGCCGGACCAGGGTACGGCACGGATTCCCAAGGTGAATTTCCTCAACAAGGAAAACGGCCTGCTGAGCTGGCTGCTTACGGGCGACCACAAGCGGATTGCCACGCTCTATCTCATCTCCATTACTTTCTTCTTCGCCATCGGCGGCGCGCTGGCTGGACTCATTCGCCTGGAACTGCTCACCCCGCAATCGGACCTGATGGCCGCGGACACCTACAACAAAGTGTTCTCGATGCACGGCATCATCATGGTGTTCCTGTTCCTGGTGCCCTCGGTTCCCGCTACGCTGGGCAACTTCCTCATGCCCATGATGATTGGCGCGAAAGACCTGGCGCTGCCCAAGATCAACCTGCTGAGCTGGTATCTCTACATTATCGCCGGCTTCATGATTCTCTGGACCATGATGACGGGCGGCGTGGACACAGGCTGGACCTTTACCGTACCGCTCTCAACGCATTACGTGAACACCAATGTGATTACCGCCGGACTGGCCGTCTTTGTGGCCGGATTCAGTTCGGTGTTCACCGGGCTCAACTTCATCGTGACCATCCACAAGATGCGCGCGCCGGGCATGACCTGGTTCCGTCTGCCGCTGTTCGTATGGTCAAACTACGCAGCCAGCATCCTCATGGTCCTGGGCACGCCCGTCCTGGCCATCACCCTGGTGCTGGTGGTTCTGGAGCGCGCCTTCGGCATCGGCGTCTTCGACCCTGCCAAGGGCGGCGACCCGATCCTGTTCCAGCACCTGTTCTGGTTCTACTCGCATCCCGCCGTGTACATCATGATTTTGCCCGGCATGGGCGTCATCTCCGAGGTGGTTTCCACCTTCAGCCGCAAACGCGTCTTCGGCTATACGGCAGTCGCGTTCTCCTCGGTGGCCATCGCAGTCTTCGCCTTCTTCGTCTGGGAACACCACATGTTCATCATGGGCGTGTCGAATTACTCCACGCTGGTCTTCTCGCTCCTCACCATGCTGGTCGCGGTGCCCTCGGCCATCAAGATCTTCAACTGGTCGTTCACTCTTTACAAGGGTTCCATCACCTTTGAGACGCCAATGCTTTACGCCTTCGGCTTCATGGGGCTGTTCACCATCGGTGGCCTAACCGGCGTCTTCCTGGCCTCGACCGGAACCGATATTCACCTCACCGAAACTTACTTCATCGTGGCCCATTTCCACTTTGTCATGGTGGGCGGCATGCTGATGGCCTTCCTCTCCGGCATTCATTTCTGGTGGCCCAAGTGGACCGGCCGCATGTACCCGGAGAAGATCTCACAGCTGGCCGCTCTGATCACCTTTATCGGGTTCAACTTTACCTTCGGCCCGCAATTCGTCCTGGGCATGCTGGGCATGCCGCGGCGCTACGCAGCATATCCGCCGGAGTTCCAGGTGCTCAACGTCTTTTCGACAGCCGGCGCCACCATCCTGGGTATCGGATATCTGCTTCCCATCCTTTACCTCACGTGGTCGCTCAAGTATGGCGAGATTGCCGGGCCGAATCCGTGGCAGGCTACGGGACTGGAGTGGCAAACGCAGTCGCCGCCGCTGACCGAGAACTTCCCTGAGATTCCCATCGTGGACCACGACGCCTACGACTACGAGTGGCTGGAGCGGAAGGAGAAAGAGGTAACCAGTGTCGGATAGCACCGTGACAGCACCGGGCGCGCACGCGGCGCACGAACATCCGCCCTACCAGCGCCACCATTTCGCCAGCATGGAACAGCAGGTGGACACCACCAGTTTCGCCATGTGGCTGTTCCTGCTTACGGAAATCATGTTCTTCGGAGGCTTGTTCTGCTCCTACCTGATCTTCCGCAACTGGTACTATCCGGCGTTCGTTGATGCGTCGCACCAGCTCAATATCTTCTGGGGCACGCTCAACACCGCGGTGCTGATCACCTCCAGCTTCACCATGGCGATGGGCGTCTGGTGCGCGGAGATGCGCAAGAAGAGCGGCCTCGTCCTTTGCCTGGTGCTCACCTTCGTGCTGGGCATCGTCTTCCTTGGCATCAAGTACATCGAATACTCGGAGAAGTGGGAAAAGCACCACGTTCCCGGCTTCCACTACAGCATGCAGTCGTTCACCAATCCGTCCTCTGATCCCGAGGTCTACAACGAGTACCATGACAAGCCGCTGATGCCCGACATGGCGCGCCACACCGAGCTCTACTTCTCGCTCTACTTCGCCATGACCGGCATGCACGCGCTGCACATGATCATCGGCATCTCCATTCTGGGATTCATGATCTTTCGCGCGCGGGCCAGCGCGTACACCACCGGCCACATTACGTTTGTGGAGAACTTCGGCCTCTACTGGCACTTCGTCGACATCATTTGGATATTCCTTTACCCACTGCTTTACCTGATCAGCAGGCACACCTGAGGACACGCGCATGAGCACACAGAACGATCCGCATCACGGCACCGGGCACGACCACGGCCCCAATGAGCAGGACGTGCACGACTCCCTCAACCACATTGTTTCGCCGAAGATTTACATCACGGTCGGCACCGCGCTCCTGATCCTCACCGGAGCCACCGCCGCCATCTCCTACATCGATCTCGGCGTCTTCAATGCCGTGGTGGCGCTGTTCATCGCCTGCTGCAAGGCCAGCATCGTGGTGTTGTTCTTCATGCACGTCAAGTACAGCTCCAAGCTGACCAAGCTCACCCTCTTCTCCGGCTTGTTCACTTTCAGTGTGCTCATCGCGCTCACGCTTTCTGATTACATGACGCGCGCGTGGGGACGGTGGTAGAAAAGCTGGGAACAAGGGACCGAGGAAACAAGTTGGCCGCCTGCGGGCGGCCTTGCCTGTCAGGCCTTGAATAGAACGGTCCAGTTGGCGCTTGGTTGCGGCTCGGCTACGCGCGCTTTCCAGGCTGCGGCCGGCGGACAGCCGGGCAAATGTTCGGTGAGCGCGCTGGTCACCGAATCCCAGCCTTCCATGAGCTCGTTGAGGATCACTACATTTCGCTCGTCCGTCACCGCGATGCAAACAAATCCAGCGGCGCCGTCGTCGCAGCGGAACGCGCCCACCCGCGAAATCCCTCTCCATTCCATGCGGACGGCTTTTCTCGATCCATCGGTGAACTGAGCCGTGCGGTGCAAGGCAAGGCCGTCGACCTCAATCGTTGCGCGCCGCAGCTCGATCCTGCGCTGCTGAGCGCCTGAGCCGTTCGCGGCCGGGGAAATGGCTGCCGAATTCTCCATCCGCCCGCAGCATATCAAAGCTCGCGAACTACCCGACAGCCCCGCCGCGTGAGCGACTCACTCTTTGGTCAGGGTGGCTGTTGAGGGCGTCATGGCTCAGCCGGTCACCCGCCAGGAAAACCGCCCCAAAAAGGAAAAAAGAAATGAACCAATAGAGGATCATGTCCCTCATTTGGCGGCGCATTTCGCTAAACCCGTTGGAAGTGGCTTTCACCGGCAGTTCTCCAAATCGGCCCGCCTCTGTTTTTGCGCCTTGGGTGGGCTCGGTCGACCGCCAGGGCCGCATATCACTCCGTCGCGCAAGTGTAGTTCGCCGCGTCATCTGTGCTGCCGGTCCCGCTATACTTCGCCACCTCGGGATAGGCGCAAAGCGGGTGGGTCCGGGTCCCGCGTTTGGCAATAATTCGCTCCGGCGCCATCCCGTCCTCTACCCATTTCACGATCACCTGCATATGGTCGAAGTCGCTCGTGCCCGGTCCGCCCATGCAGTGCTCCATCCCCGGGATCATGAACAGCCGGTAGAAGTCCGCCGTGTCGCCCATCTTCTTCTCGACGCTCTCGAAGTAGTTGATGCTGTTCAGCGGCGAAATCGCCGGATCGTTCCAACCGTGATACTGCAGCAGCTTGCCGCCGTGCTTCTTGAACCCGCTCAGATCGGGATTGATCTGGTTGATCGCCCCGCCCACTTTGTTGTCGGCATAGGCCACGTCCTTGTCGAAGTCGAACGTCTGCCAATCCCACTTGGGGCCGTCAAAAACCAGGTTCGCCATGCCGTTCACCATGATCAAGTGCTGCAAGTTCATCGGCGGAACCTGCGTCCCCGCAATCCAGGATCCCCAGCCCGCCTCGCCGCCGCGCATGGTCCCGGGGAAGACCTGCTCGCGGGTGCGCGGATTTCTGGCCCCGTCGTACACCTTCTTCAGTCCGGCAATCTCGGGCGCGGTCAGGCAGGAGTTGTTCTCGTCCCCCTTGCACAACAGCGTCTCCGGATCGAAGTGGCACTGCCGCGGGTCCTCGAGCACGCCGTCCTTCACGCCATCCAGCATGTCGCACTCGGCCAGAACAGCCGCGGTAATCGCGGGCAGCTTGGCGGGCGCAATCATGGTCGCCGGGTCTTCATGGATCGCCTGCGAAATCCAGTTGCCGCCAATCTGCAGGTGCACAAAATAGTTCGCCGGAGCGCCCGCCAGGATGCCGTCGTAATCGTCCGGGAACCGCTGCGCCTCGCTCAGCGCCTGTCCGCCGCCTTCCGAGCAGCCGTTCCAGTAGGCGTACTTCTCCGGCGCGCCGTAATAGGCCGCAATCAGCGCCTTCGCCTCAACGGTCATCAGGTGTATCGCGCGCCAGCCAAAGTCGATGACCTTCTCCGGATGCCCGAGGGCCCATCCCCCGGTCACGGGTGAGCCGGTGTGCCCCGTGTCCGTGCCCGCCGTGGCGTAGCCGGCCCAGAGCGCTCCGGCCATCGCATCCTCGCCGATCGACCCCGCCAGCCCGCCGTTGCCCACGGCTTCCATGCGCCCGTTCCAGCCGGTAGCCGGCAGCCAAACCTCAATCTTTATGTCCGAGTCTGCAGTCGGCCGCAATGTTGCCGTCACTCGGCAGAATGCCGGCAGATCGACCTTTCTCGCGCCCATGAATCCCTGAATCGTTAGCGGCCCCGCAGGCACTGCTTGCGCCGCCGTGATCTCGCCGTGATCCACCTTGAATTGCGCCAGCGACTCGCAGGTTGCAGGCGCAGCCTCGGCCCGCGGGCACACCAACGGCAGAACAGCCAAGAGGGCAAAGACGGCGCACGCCGCCCGGAACGCGGATTTTCGACTCGATTTCATGCGGTGGGAACCTTTCGGCGGAATTCTAGCAGGATGAAAACAGAATCGCTGTTGCGATGAAAGCTTCGCCGAACGCCAGCCGCAGCGACCGGCTCCGAGCTATGCTGGGAAAGCAGGGAAGCCCCCGGCTCCCTCAGGACGCCGCCGCTTCCGCCAGCTTCTCCACCACCGCAATGTTGCCAAGCAACGCAGCCGGAAATCCGTGCCGCCGTAACAGATACTCCGGATCGTTCCACGAAATCGCGACGTTTCTCGCGCCATCTTCGGCCACCAGGAGCTTGAGTGGAAGATCGATCCCAGCCGACGGCGCGGCCTGCATCAGCGGCGTGCCGGCCGCCGGGTTGCCGAAGATCACCAGCTTCGTGTCCGGCATTTCCAGTCCGGCCTTGGCGGCCTCGCCGCTATGGTCCACCACGGCAAAGAGCGTCACGCCTTTCGCTGCCAGAATGTTCCGGATGCGATTCACCGTTTCATCCACCGAATGCCGGCTGGCGAGTGACACGATTCCATTTTCATTGGCAGGGGACATGCCAACCTCCTTTTGCACACATGATTAAGATATTCGCGCGAGGGCTGTAACACAGGATCATTTTTCGATGAACGAAAGGCACAACGCGCGCGAAATCCCCGCGGACCTGGCCGCGCTCGCCGCCCATCCGCGCGTCCTCGTCCGTCGCGGCGGCCCGCCTCGTCCCGGCGCCAAGTGCATCGTGTACTGGATGCAGCGCGCCATTCGCATCTTCGACAACCCCGCGCTCGATGTCGCCATCGACCTGGCAAACGCGCTCGCGCTGCCCGTCGTCGTCTACTTCTCCATCATCCCCAACTACCCCCACGCCAACCTGCGTCACTACCACTTCCTCCACCAGGCGCTCAGCGATGCAGCCTCCGCAGCAGCGGAGCGCGGCGTAGGCTTTGTGGTCCGGCGCGCCCCCGGAAGCACCCTCGAAGCCTTCCTTGAAGAAGTCCGCGCCGCGATTCTCATCGGCGACGAGAATGCGGCCCGAGAGCCCGAACGCTGGCGGCGTTCGCTTGCCCGCCGCTTGCGCCTGCCTTTCTGGACCGTCGATGCCGATGTCGTGGTCCCCTCGCGCATCTTCGGCCGCGACTACTTCCTCCTTCATCACTTCCGCCCGCATCTGCGCCGCGAACTGGAGCGCTTCCTTATTGAGCCCCGCAATGAGAAACCTCTCCGTGCCTGGCAACCTCCGCACGCCATCAGCTCGTGGGGCCTGAGCGTCGACATCACCCAGGGGTTCACCCGCCTCGACTGCAGCGTTCGCCCTGTTGACACCTTCACCGGAGGCTCCCGCGCCGCCCTCCGTCGCATGCGCGATTTCATGTCCGACGGCCTGGCGGCCTACGAAACCGCCCGCAACCATCCTGAAATCGACGGCACCAGCCGGCTATCGCCCTGGCTTCATTTCGGCAACCTCTCGCCGGTTCGCGTCGCCCTGGCCGCCCGCGCAGCCGTGGCCGCGGGCCGCGCGACCCCCGGCGCGACGGAACGTTTCCTCGACCAACTCATCGGCTGGCGCGACCTCTCCGTGCTCTTCGTCCGCTACAATCCCGACTACGACAGCTGGCGCTCGGCCGAGCCCTGGGCGCGCCGCACGCTCGACCAGCATGCCGGCGATCCCCGCCCCTGGCGCTGCACGCTGGAACAGCTTGAGAAAGCCCGCACCCACGACGAGCTCTGGAACGCCGCCCAGCAGCAGATGCTCTCGACCGGCTGGATGCACAACGTCCTGCGCATGTATTGGGCCAAGAAAATCCTGGAGTGGGCGCCCAACCCCGCCACCGCGTTCGACTGGGCCGTCCTTCTCAACGACAAATACGAGCTCGATGGCCGCGACCCCAACGGCTATGCCGGCATTGCCTGGGCTATTGTGGGCAAGCACGACCGCCCCTGGTTCGACCGCCCCGTCGTCGGCGTCGTCCGCGCCATGAGCGACTCCGGAATGCGCAGGAAATTCAATGCGAACGCATACATTGCGCAGAATGGCGCACCGGGGGAGCAAATACGCTGGTGGCCCGCATCACATCTGTCCTCGCCATAACCGTCCTAAAATATCCGCCCGTCTGGCCACGTTGGATTACGGATTCCTGGGCGAAGGATTCGCTGGATTCTCCTGGAGCACAGTCAACCCTCAGGTGGTTGTCGCTGCCGTTTCCCAGGCATGCGAGGGCGAGCTGGTCGACGGGGACCTGGCCGGATACAGCTACGCCGGGCTCTATTACTCGAGCGACAGCGGGGCCACCTGGCATCTGGCCACCATTACAACTGGCCCTGGCGGCTGTGCCTTCCGGCCAGGACACGCTGGTGCTGGCCGGCGCCAACGACCTGTGGAAGTGCAGCCTGGCCATGGCGTGCCAATGGCGCAACACCACCAATTCCACCACCTGCATGAGCGCGCGGTTGGCGATGCAGCATGCCATCGCGTGGAGCGCGGCCAACCCCACCCAGATTTTCGTAGGCAAAGACAGCGGCCTGTGGCGTTCGCTCGATGCCATGGGCGAGACCGGATCGGCGTGCGCATCGACCGATGCCTCACACTGGCAGAACCTGAATGGCGCACTGGGATCGCTGGCCGAAGTCGAAGACTTGACGGGCGTCGCACTTACGCCCTACACGCTCATGGCCGGGCTGGGAGCAAACGGCGCCGCGGGCATTAAAGGCGCTACTGGCCCTCAAAAGCAGTGGCCTGAAATCCTCGGCGGCGAGGGGGGACCGGTCGCCATCGATCCCACCAACGCGAACAACCGGTATGCCAACAATGGAGCCGGCGCCTCCATCCATCTCTGCGCCCAGGCCGGGAGTTGCTCGGCATCGGATTTCGGCGTCCAGCCGGTGGTGACCGATGCGGATACCGGCGACGACGGCCTCACCATGACGGACCCTGCGCCCTTCCTGGTCGATCCTGCCGATTCCACGCAACTGCTGACCTACTCCGTCTCGGCGGTGGTCACCTCAAACGGCGTGCAGCGTAAGGTGACTCTGACGGTGGTCGTGGACTGAGCGCCGCCTCAACAGATCCAGACAGCCAGTATGCGCCTACAAAAATGAGCTGATGGTGCGGCCGTCTGCAACATTCCTGGCAAAAACTCCGGCGTTAGCGCTCGCGTCCTGAGCTGAATCGGCAACCCAAGCCGCTGACCGTTAGGAGCGCAGCGGCGAGCCGATATACTTGAGCTTCAGACGGAAGGAAACCATAGGGAGCGAGATCGGGAATGAACGCCAGGGTTACGGTTGAGGACGTGGAACGCGTGGCGGAGTTGGCGCATCTGGAGCTCGCCACCGACGAGAAACCGCGCATGGTGCGCGACCTGAACGCCATCCTGGACTACGTCGCCGAGTTGAATCAAATTGATACCACTGAGGTTGCGCCGTTGGCGCAGGTGACCGAGCTGGAAGGCTCCGTAGGCGGGAGCGCCCTGCGGCCCGACGCGCGAGAACCTTCGCTCGATCGCGGCCGGGTGATGCAGGAGGCGCCTGAGAGCGACGGGCGGTTCTTCAAGGTGCCAAAAGTGATTGAGAAGCAGTGAAAAAGTGAAGAGTGAAAAAGTGAACGGGACACTGCTGGAAAAGCCGAAAACGCTGGCGGAACTGCGTGCGGGCGTCGAGTCGGGGAGGACGAAGGCGACTGGCCTGGCCGAAAGCTACTACGTTCGCATCGCGGAGGTGAACCCGCGTTTGAACGCCTACCTGAGCCTCTCAAAAGAGCGCGCCATGGAGCAGGCCGGGCGCATTGACGCGATGGCGGCCAAGGGCGACCCGCTCCCGCCGCTGGCTGGCATTCCTTGTGCGATCAAAGACGTGATGGTAATGAAGGGAGCGCCGGCGACCGCGGGATCGAAGATTCTAGAAGGCTACCTTCCCCCCTACGACTGCACCGCCGTGGCCCGGCTGGAGGCGGCGGGCGCGGTGCTTCTGGGCAAGCTCAATTGCGATGAGTTCGCCATGGGCTCTTCCAACGAGAACTCGGCCTATGGGCCGGTGCGCAACCCGGCCGACCTGGAACGGGTTCCGGGCGGCTCCAGCGGCGGCAGCGCGGCGGCAGTGGCTGCCAACTTGGCCGTGGTCACATTGGGCTCCGATACCGGAGGTTCCGTCCGCCAGCCCGCGAGCTTCTGTGGCGTGGTGGGCGTGATGCCCACGTGGGGGCGCGTATCGCGCTATGGGCTGATTGCGTTTGCCTCGTCGCTCGACCGCATCGGGCCGTTTGCCGGAAACGTACGCGATGCGGCGGCGATTCTGAGCGTGATTGCCGGCCACGACCCCAGGGATGCCACCAGCTCGCCGGCCCCGGTAGAGAATTACGTGGCGGAAAGCGACAAGCCGGCCGAGGGGCTGCGGATTGGCGTGCCCAGTGAATATTTCGGCGAGGGGCTCGATCCGGAGGTGCGCGCGGCCATCGAGAAAGGGATCGTCTGGAAACTCTGGCCGGGCGTGTCGGAGAAGCAGTTCAGATTAAGGCAGTCGTTCCAGTCGGCGCGTCCGATCAAGGGAAGCCCGTGCGGCCCAAGACGCGCCAGGGTATAGCGAAAGCTGCGCTGCAAGTGTTCGTAGAGCGGCTGTTCCGAGCCGGGATCATTGTCGTACTGGACCGGTTCGTCCAAAATGCTCCAGTCGCCGGTCTCCTTCAGATAGGCCGAGACGCCGATGATGAGCCAGTGCGGATCGTCGTTGAAGCCGCCGCCGATGTCGTTGTTACCGCGCTTGGTGAGCGGCTGGTACTGGTGGTAAGCGCCGCCTGTCGGCAGTTGCGTGGCGGCCAGATCGAGGATGCGCTCGCGGGCGCGCGCCGGGGCCATGTGGACAAAGCCGAGCAGATCCTGGTTGGAGTCGCGGAAACCGAGGCCGCGCCCGATGCCCGACTCATAGAACGATGCAGACCTCGACATGTTGAAGGTCGCCATGCATTGATACGCGTTCCAGATGTTGACCATGCGGTTGGTGTGAATGTCGGGCGTGTCGACCTGGAAGATGCCCAGCAGTTTGTTCCAGTGCTCGCGCAGGCACTCGAAAGCCCGATCGGCCTCC
>CAWBIG010000226.1:0-7327 GCA_963788435.1 uncultured Acidobacteriota bacterium
CAGCCCAATGGAAACATTCGCGAGCGGCACGGTCTTAGCGGCGAATCTATCTCGGATGCCCGCCGCGATCGGCCGTGGGTCTCACGTTGCGGTCGGCCCGCAGCGGCCGGCTGATGGCTGGAGTGGCAGGCCTTCCGTGATTCTGGGCAGCAAGCTGACCGCGGGCAGTGGAATAGCTGCGCGCGTGCTCGACCTGGGTGTTCATGCGCGGAGCAGTTGGCTCGCGCCTTGCGGCCATTTCAGAAGGCCGGGGCCGAGCCTGAATGCCGCGCTGTCCGCCATTGAAGCTTTCGCGAGGGACGCCTCGGGCGCGATAGCCGGCGTTGTAGTTGTAGACGTTGTGCACGTGGCGCTCGTCGATGTGGTTATAAACGCGGTTATAGAAGAAACGGCCGGAATTCCAATAGCCGCCTTCGTAGCCCAAACCTACGTAGCCGAAGCCGTAGTTGATGCCGCCGTAGAATCCGATGTGCATGCCCCAGTGGCCGGGATAGAAGCCATAGCGGCCGCCGTAGAACCCCCAATAGCCTGGCGTCCAGAGCGCACCCATATAAGGTGGCTCGACCCATACGCCGGGCACCCAGTAATAGCCGGACGGGCCCCAGGCCCAATAGCCGGGCGTCCAGATATAACCGTCGGCAGGCGGCGGGGGCTGATCGTAGTCGGGCAGCGGGGGCGGAGGCTCGGTCGCTGTTTCCGTGGGCTGCTGCGGGTAGGTTGATTCATCAGGAGGCTGGCCCGGAGCGGCTGCCTGGCTGGGCGGCGGCGCTTGAGTTGTATAAGACGGCCCGTTTGGCGCCATGTTGGCTGCGGCGGGATCCTGGACCTGATCCGACGGCGGGGCTTGATCCTGTGCGGTCGCGACGGCGGCGCTGACGGTGGGGGTGGTGGAAATCAGACGCTGGCGGCAGACTGTGGCGCAGAGCGCAACCGTAACGGCGAATAAGACCCATGGCGCAATCCGAGGAAGACGTTTCATAGCACTCTCCAAGTCTTCGGATATTGTCCAAATCCTCCAATATCCTCCGAGGTCCCTAAGTTTAGCGCGCCCGGGTGCAGATGACCATTGCAGCGAAAGGCTGGCGTTGCCCCTGCCGCAAATCGACGAGCGGGGACACTTGCGCCGGAAGAGCGCGCCGGATACGCACTGGAGCGGACCATCCGGCGTCGACGCGTATGATGGAGCGCGGTGAGTTGTGATTGCCTGGGGAGGGCCTGAAGTCGTGATTAGGAAATTCGCTTTACTTGCGGGATTGGCGGGGTTGATGTTGGGGCCGGGATGCGCCGCGTGGGGACAGCCGACGCCGGGGGCGCAGGGGCATAATGCGGCAGCGAACAAGCCGCTTCCCCTGGTGAGCACGATCTTTGGCGACAACATGGTTCTGCAGCGCGGGAAGGCGAACACGATCTGGGGGTGGTCAGAGCCTGGCGACAAGGTGACGGTGCAGGTGGGGGATAAAAGCGCATTGGGAACGGCGGGCGCGGACGGGCACTGGGAAGTAAAGATCAATCCGCCGCCGACGGGTGGGCCGTACACGGTAAAAATCAGCGGCGCGAAGCAGTCGGTGGAGCTGAAGAACGTGCTGGTGGGCGATGTGTGGCTGTGCGGAGGGCAGTCGAACATGGAAGTGAGCCTGCGGATGGCGCAGAACGGCGCCAAGGAAGTGGAGGCGGCGGATTATCCGGATATCCGCTTCTTCGAGGTCGTCGGAGGGCCGGCATATCACCCGAAACAAGTGATCGGCGGGCAATGGAACATGGTTACGCAGGAGACGGCGGCGCGAATTTCGTCGGTGGCGTACTACTTTGCGCGGAGAGTGCAGCAAGACATCCATGTGCCAATCGGGCTGGTGGTGGATGCGGTGGGAGGAACGCCGGCCGAAGCGTGGGCCAGCGCGACGGCGCTGAAGCCGCTGGGGGATTTCGACGTGCCATTGGCCGAACTGGCGCGGCTGACAGCGGCGGGCGCGCCTGAATACGGCAATTACGTGATGAGCTGGTACGACGAGTTCGACACCGGACAGAAGGAAGAATGGGAGGCGCCGGACTATAACGACTCGGACTGGAAGAAGGTGACGCTGCCGAAACCGGGAGGGTTCGCGGAGTTGGGCGTGCCCGATCAGCCGGCGGTGGTGTGGTTCCGCAAGGATGTGACGCTGCCGGATCCGCTGCCGGAAGGGCGGAACCTGATCTTCCTGGGCGAGATCGAGCGGATGGACACGGTTTTCGTGAACGGAAGCGAAGTGGGCGCGAGTTCGTGGGTGGAGAATCCACGGATGTACTTTCTGCGGCCGGGGGTTCTGAAGCCGGGAAAGAACGTGATTGCGATCCGGGTGCTGAAGACGAAGCCGGATGGTGGGTTCATGAGCAAGCCGGAGGACCTGCATCTGGTGATCGGGGATCACTCGCCGTTTCCGTTCGGACCGCGGACGGAGCCGGGCGGCGCGCCGGGGACAACGATTGCGCTGGCCGGCGAGTGGAAGGCGAAGCTGAGTGTGGATGCGCGGCCGCCGCATCCGCTACCGCTGGCCTATGAGAACTGGCCGGTGATGCCGGCGGTGCTCTACAACGGGATGTTGGCGCCAGTGGCGCCGCTGGCGATTACGGGGGCGATCTGGTACCAGGGCGAGCAGAACTCGCCGCGCGGGTACCAGTACCGCAGGATTTTGCCGGCGATGATAGCGGACTGGCGGCAGACCTTCGGGCAGGGGGATTTCCCGTTTTACATCGTAAGCCTGCCTGCGTTCATGGCGCGCAGCGCGACGCCGGTGGACGGCGACGAGTGGGCGGAGACGCGGGATTCGCAGGCGATTGCAGCGGCGGAAGTGCCGAATTCGTGCCTGGCGGTGACGATTGACACGGGCGAAGCGAACAACATCCACCCCCGGGAGAAGAAGCCGGTGGGGGACCGGCTGGCGCTGTGCGCGCTGGCGAAACACTACGGCGAGAAGGTAGCGTACCAGGGACCGACACTGAAGAAGGCGAAGGTGGAGAAAGGCAAGATCAAGATCACCTTTGCGCACACGGATGGCGGGCTGGTGGCGAAAGGAGACAAGCTAAGCGAGTTCTCCGTTGCGGGAGCAGACCACAAGTGGCATTGGGCGGACGCGAAGATTGAGGGCAGCTCGGTGGTGGTTTCATCACCCGATGTGGCGAAGCCGGTGGCGGCGCGGTATGCGTGGCAGTCAAACCCGCTGGCGACGCTTTACAACGGTGCTGGATTGCCGGCTGTGCCCTTCCGGACAGACGACTGGCCGGAGATGACGCAGAATGCGAGACCATACTGAAGAACTGGGCTCAAAAAGCGGCGTCTGATGATCAGACTATGTTGGGATCAGGCGATGCGGCGAAGCATAGTAGCGAACCGCTGACCGAAGCTGGGGACTTCCGGGCAGTCTGCGTAGATCCCGCGGTTGACCTCCATGAGCAGCAGGATAGCTTGCATGCGGCCCTTGGAATCCTCCGGAGCGACGATCAATTCGTCGGAAAGATACTCAATTGCGTGCCCGAGTTTTTCCAGTGCGTGCCCTGCCTGTGGAGTGATCCGCCGCTGGACGGCTGGGATGCGTGGGACCGCCCAGGGATGAGCGAACTGAGAGATGGCAGCGGTCATGCTTGGTATCCTCACTCTTTTCC
Source organism: uncultured Acidobacteriota bacterium (assembly GCA_963788435.1). GTDB lineage: Bacteria > Acidobacteriota > Terriglobia > Terriglobales > Acidobacteriaceae > Telmatobacter. The sequence continues at coordinate 3,637 of CAWBIG010000226.1, forward strand.
TCGGCCGAGGCGACGGAAAACAGCAGATGACCGACGTACCGGGGCCCGTTCTAAAACGAAACAATTATGCGGTTTCAATCCGGGATTTGAAGTGATGTGGATCACGCGCATTTCATCCCCCGTTCTGGTCACCTGAGGTGTTGGATGCCTGGGTGAAAGCAAAGTTACCCACGTTGTTGGTGCTGTTTTACCTCGATGTGGCTGCCTTGACGCTGACGCTTATGAGAACCTAAGCTCAAGCTAGCGGCGAAGACGCACCAGGGGAGGAATCTCCGACGGTGCACTTGCAAGCGCTTTGCGGCCGACGAACTTGTTTTCGAGCGATTTGCAGTCATTTTGGGCAGTGAATTTGTAGTCATTCCGGTGGGCTAAGGCAGGGGCTGAAGCAATGCTTATTCCCTATCACTGGCAGTACGTGCCGTTGTTGATGCAGATCGTAGTGGCGTTCGGGATGGGCATGGCGATGGTGGCCGGTTCCTGGTTGATCGGGCGACACCGGAACACCAAGACCAAACTGGCGGCGTACGAATGCGGCATTGTGGCGGTGGGTGACGCGCGGGCGCGATTCAGCGTGCGCTTCTACATGGTGGCCATGCTGTTCATTCTGTTCGACGTGGAAGCAGTATTCATGATGCCGTGGGCGGTGATCTACCGCAAGCTGCCAGCGATCACGGGGTCGCGTCTGTTCGGATTCTGGGAGATGCTGGTATACCTGGGATTCGTTGCCGTGGGCCTCTACTACATTGTGCGTAAGGGCATCCTGGATTGGAGCCGAGACAGGGCGGACCTCTGATGCCTGAGACCAAGACGCTGCTGAGCAAGGCCGCGGTGCTGGAACAGATGGCGGAACACCCGGCAATAAAGGCACTTACGGCCTGGAATGCGGTCGCGCTGACCAATGCGAAGTTTGACCGGGGCGAGCTGACGCTCACGATTCAGCGAGAGCAGATCCGGCAGGCATGCGAGGCGGTGAAAGCGGCTGGGTACAACGCCCTGCAGACGGTGACGGCGGTGGACTGGTACCCCGCTTCGCCGAGATTTCAAGTCACCTACCACGTTCTTTCCCACTCTTATAAGGAGATGCTACGGCTATGCGCGATGGTGGAAGAGGTCGACGCGGCGATCGGCAGCATTACGCCGGTGTGGGCGGGGGCGAATTACTACGAGCGGGAAGTTTTCGATCTATTCGGGATCCGGTTCGAGGGGCATCCGAACCTGCGGCGGATTTTGATGCCGGAAGAGTGGGTGGGGAATCCGTTGCGGAAGGATTATCCGGTGGAGGGGTACCGGTGAGAATTCTGGGTCTGCAGAACCGGTCCCGTGGCCTGGCAGCGGGAGATACACGACACGCTTGTGGGCCGAGCGGCGGAAATGCAGGTCCTTCGACTACGCGGCACAAAAGACGTGCCGCTCCGCTCAGGATGACGGCATCAACAGCAAGTTGTGCGCACTTAGGAGGCTGGCTTGAATCCTGATGTGGGGACACCGATCCTGGAGGCGCCGGTAGCCGAGGGCGCGCGCGATCAGCACATGGTGCTGAACATGGGCCCGCAGCATCCGGCGACTCACGGTGTGTTGCGGCTGGTGCTCGAGATTGACGGCGAGATTGTGGTGCGGTTGTATCCGGAGATCGGGTACCTGCACACCGGCATCGAGAAGACCTGCGAGGCGAAGTTTTATCAGCAGGTGGTTCCGCTGACAGACCGGGTGGACTACCTGGGTCCGATGGCCAACAACCTGTGCTACGCGCTGGCGGTGGAAAAGTTGCTCGGGTTGCCGATTCCGGACAAAGCGCAATGGATGCGAGTGTTGCTGGCGGAGCTGACGCGGTTGAACTCGCACCTGATCTGGCTGGGCACGCACGCGATGGACATTGGCGCGCTGACGGTGTTTCTGTATACCTTCCGCGAGCGCGAGGATCTGCTGCGGATTTTCGAGGCGGTGAGCGGACAGCGGATGATGACCTCGTACATCCGCATTGGCGGGCTGGCCATGGAGCCGCCGCTGGGGTGGTTCGAGCGGGTGCAGGATTTTATCCGGACGTTTCCGGAGAAGATTGACGAGTACTCGAACCTGCTGACCGGGAATCCTATCTTCATGAACCGGCTAAAGGGCGTGGGGCATCTTTCCGCGGAAGATGCGATTGCGCTGGCGGTGACGGGACCGGTGATGCGGGCTTCGGGGATCGATTTCGACACGCGGCGAGATATGCCGTACTCGAGCTACGAAAAGTTCCAATTCAAGGTGCCGGTAAGTGACGGATGCGACGTGTGGGCGCGATACCTGGTGCGCCTGGAAGAGATGAGGGAGAGCGCCAAGATCTGTCAGCAGGCGCTGGACGGGATGCCGGAGGGGCGGATCAAGGCGGATGCGCCGAAGATCGTTCTGCCGGACCGCGAACAGATGAAGACGCAAATGGAGGCGTTGATCCATCACTTCAAGATTGTGACGGAGGGATTTGCGGTGCCGGCGGGCGAGGTGTACCAGCAGATCGAGTCGGGACATGGGCAGATGGGGTATTACGTGGTTTCCGATGGGACGGCCAAGCCTTACCGCGTGCACATGCGGTATCCGTCGTTTGCAGACTTGCAGGCGCTGGAGACGATGTGCCAGGGACGAATGATTGCGGACGTGGTGGCGGTGATTGGTTCGATTGACATTGTGCTGGGCGAGATTGACAGGTAGCAAGTCAACAAGACAGCGAGTCGGCAAGTCAGCGGTCGCGGGTCTGGAGACCCGCACTACAGCCGATCTGGAGATCGGCGGTACAAAAGGCGGGCGGTACAAATTGGGGCTGAGGAGATGGATTGGCGCAGGCGGAAATGATTGAGGCGGGCGAGCGGCTTTGGGTGGAGCTTTGGGTGTCGCTGGCTTCGCTGCTGCGCAGTTACACCTCAATGCATGGGCTGAATGGAGACCGGCAGGCGACGGTGGAGCTGGGTGAGGAGCGGATTACGGTGCGGCACGGAGACAAATGGCTGGACCTTCGTCGTGACTGCGCCCAGGTGACGTGGCGGCGCGACGATGGACGCGAAGGGCGAATGGTGTTGATGGAGACGGGACGGTTGAAGTTCGCTGACCGCGAGGAAGAGATGGATTTGATGGCGAACGATTGGGCCGAGGAGCTGATGGGATGAGGGAGACTAGCGGCCGAAATGCAGGTCCTTCGACTTCGCGGCGCAAGAAACGCGCCGCTCCGCTCAGGATGACGGCAGTTTTGTTTTTATGCGCTCGGAAGCCGGACGCAAATTGCATTCAGGAGCTGATGGCATGAGCGCGGAGACCATGAGCGTGTTTTCGCCGAAGCTGGCCGGGCGGTTTGACGCGCTGGTGGAGAAATATCCGGTGAAGCGTTCGGCGCTGGTGCCGATGCTGCTGTACGCGCAGGACGAGATCGGGTACGTGAGCGACGCCGCGATTGCGGAGATTGCCGACCGGCTGGGGCTGACGACGTTGGAGGTGAGGAACGTGGCCAGCTACTACTCGATGCTGCGGTTCAAGCCGGCGGGCAAATTCAACATCCAGGTGTGCACCAACATCAGTTGCATGTTGCGGGGCGGGTACGACGTGCTGGAGCGGTTCCAGCATGAATTGGGAGTCGGGAACAAGGGCGTCACCAGGGACGGAGTGTTCTCGCTCGAAGAGGTGGAGTGCATCGGAGCGTGCAGTTGGGCGCCGGCCATCCAGGTGA
>CAWBIG010000227.1:0-34094 GCA_963788435.1 uncultured Acidobacteriota bacterium
ATGTTCTTGCACCCTTTCGACTTCATCGTATTGCTATGGCCCGCTTGGGGAAGTCCGCGTGGTACTTCTCCGGGCGCGAAAGGTCGTAATTGAAGCCGACAATATCGAGCGCGTCGGTTACGCCCTGGCGGTTATCGCCGTTCACCGCGGCGGAGACCACACGGGTCGGGTCCAGCTCGTGGCAGAGCCGGACCATGTCTGCGCCAACACGCGCACCCTGCTCGGCCATTGGGCCTTGCATTTGCCACTCCTCGTTGCCGACGGACCAGATGATGATCGAAGGAGAGTTGCGATAGCGCTTCACCATCGCTTCCAGCTGCGCCATACCCTCCGGGTTCGAGCTCATCTGGCGCGTCTCGCACATCATCATCACGCCCATGCGATCGCAGGCATCCACCCACTCCGGCGTGGGCATGTTGTGCGACGTGCGCACGCCGTTGCAGCCCATCTCCTTGAGCACGCCCATGCGGAAGTATTGGAGGCGGTCGGGCAACGCGGCGCCCACGCCCGCATGATCCTGGTGATTGCATGTGCCCTGGATCTTGAGCTGCTTGCCATTCAGTAGAAATCCCTTGTCCGCGGTGAACTCAGCCGTACGCACGCCGAAGTTGATGCGCTCGGCGTCGACCGGTTTGCCGCCTGACTCGACGGTCACAATTGCGGTGTAGAGGTTCGGCGCGTCGGTCGACCACAGCGCGGGGCTTGCCAGCTTTGCCGTCGCGCTGTAGCTTGCGGGACCGTCCGCTGCGATGGTCTGAACAGGCGATTCAGCCGTGGCGACGGTCGCTCCGCTCGTATCCATAATCTTCCAAGTCACCCGCGCGCTTGCCGGCGTATTGCCCTCATTCTTCACAACCGCGTCCAGGGAGAGTGTGGCCGCATTTGCCTTCATCGTGGCGCGGACGGTGGAATCCCACTGCCCCAGATGCACTGGATCCGTTTTGCTGAGCCAGACATGGCGGTAAATACCCGCGCCCTCGTAGAACCAGCCATCGCCGAAACTGGCATCGACGCGCGCCACAATGTAGTTCATCCCGCCGTAGTGAAGGAAGTCAGTCAGATCGAAGGTGAACGGCGCGTAGCCGTTGTCGTTGCGGCCGATGAAGCATCCGTTGACAAAAATCAGCACGTCACGGAACGCGCCGTCGAATTGCACGCTGATGCGCTTGCCCGCGTCGGTTTTGGGAATCTCGAACTCGCGCCGGTACCATCCCACGCTGGTTTCCGGATAGCGCCTGCCGAGTGGCTTGAACCCGTGCGACGCCTGCTCCTGGTCGTCCACAAACGGCAGCTCCACAGCCCAGTCGTGGGGCAGATTCAGCATGCGCCACTTGGAGTCGTCGAACTTCGCCTTGGCGAACTCGAATTCGCCGGTCTTGGCAAAATCGCCTTGCCCGTAGCCAAAGCCAAGATCCTTGGTGGGGTCAACGCCGTTGCCGAAGGTGAACTTCCAGCCGAAGTCGAAGAGCAATTTCTCGCGCGGGGCCTCCGCGGGCAGGGCCGCGTCGTGTTCCCCGAGCGCGGCCGCGGCGCGGGCCCAGGCCGATCGGCTCAGCAGAGATGAGGCCGAAATGGCCATTCCAGTAGCCAGCAGTTCACGGCGAGTCACCTTAGACATGAGAGTCCTCCAAGATTGCGAATTGAATTGCGCCCCGGCCCACATGGGGTTGGATCTGCACGCCGAAGGATAAACCAGGCGGCAAAAGAAGTAAACGGTTTCAGAACACCCCCGTGAAAACAAGTGTCAGGCCGGCAATTCCGGGCAGGGAGACCGCCTTGGACGAAGGCCTCGCGATCCGCTCGAGATCGCCCGCCATGTTAGATTGATATGGGCATAGCACGCTTCCGGAGAGATGGCCGAGTGGCTGAAGGCGCACGCTTGGAAAGCGTGTTTAGGGGAAACTCTAACGTGGGTTCGAATCCCACTCTCTCCGCCGACATAAGTTGTTTATATTGAATGATATATAAATGCGAGTTTTCGAAATGAAGCAACGAGTATTGAGAGTTGCACTCTCTCCGTCAGAACTCACTCGATTTCGAAGCTTAGGCCAGTTGCACGAGCAGACGACTAAACAGGCATCTGGAAGGTCAGCCTAGCGAAAATCAGTGAGGCTTTTTGCATCGAACCAGAAGTGTTTACTCCTATATAACCGACGAGTTTCGCATGGACCTTTGGTCCACCCATAGGGATGAAAATCGCATCGAGTTGTGAGCTTACGATCGAATTGGCGTGGAACAGCGAAGACCGGGCCTACTCTGGATCAGTTGATGCCGCTGACGAGTTTGGTCTGGGATGCGTATTTTGAACCAATCTGTGTCGCGCCTCCATCCGTTTGGATGGTTTGGTAGCACGAGACGGTGTGTGATGTCTCTGACCACGCTTCCTGCCGGTTTCTGAGTTCGCTCATCCGGCGTGGCCCACTTTGATCATCTGATTTGGCCCACCTGAGTAGTGATATTGTGCATCACTCCTCTGGTCTTTGTTTGTCGGGCTTAGAGAGATATTCATGCCCGTCGTAGTCGTGGCGGTGGTAATGTGGGAATCGCCGCAGCGATTTCCAAGGGCTGGGGGAAGGGTGGGAAAACAGTTTTATCGTTTTCCCATGCTTTCCACAGCCCGTCATTGTGCGCCCAGCATGGGCGCACTCTTACGGGTGTAAGTCCCGTCATAAGCTGGTCACAGTGAGTGAAGTGAAGCGCAACTGCATGAGGGCGACCGAGTGTGGGGAGGAAGCGTGGAGCGAAGCTGCGGGCCGATGAACAAGAACCGGATAAAAGGCGGTGCCGACCAGGGCGAGCGGGCAACGAGTCGCGAAGCTCTTGTGACCAAGGGGCGGTGGCGTAAATCCGGCGGTCGTGCAGTGAAGGAGTGCGTTCTTACCTGGGGAGATCTCGCCTTGTGCCTGAAAGGGCGACGGTGGTGAGCCGGAGCGAGAAGTCAGCCGAGGCCGTACACGTCGGACTTTGGACGCCTAATTCATGGGTAGAGGTTCGTCCAGCGGCGCTTCAACCCTATGCTTCGGTCCGCTGTCCTTCCGAATATCCGCTTACACGATTTGCGCCACACGGCGGCCACCCTTGAGTTTGAAACATTCCCTGCAGAGAGAGTCGAAGCCTTTGCCCAGCGAATGGTTACGCTCTCAGCGGAGGATTCAAGGCACGAGAACAATCCTCGCCGAACAGGTAACTGACCTCATTCAAGGGATCAAAGGGCGCAGTTGGAGCCACGCCGCAGTGCGCCCACTTGCCCCGTCGCGTCATCGACCCAAAGGTGTGCAAGAATCGGGAAGTCGAAGTATCCATACGCCCTCCGGAGCGGGGTCTTGATCGCATAAGATCGATGACACGGCTTCATGTTGTGGCGATTTCTTGCGGCTAAAGGCCCTAAAACCCAGAGCCATCTATACCTTCAGTACATCTCCGTCCCGCGCCACCATCTGATAGAGAACGGGATTCACAAAGAAGCCCAGGAACAACCGCGAGACGAGCCCCGCGACAATCACAATCGCAAACGGCTTTTGCGTGTCGGATCCGATGCCGGTGGAGAGCGCGGCGGGCAGCAGGCCCAGGCACGCCACCAGCGCCGTCATCATAATGGGCCGCAGGCGCAGCAGCGAGGCCTCGCGCGTCGCGGTGCGGATGTCCATATTCTGCTCGATGCGCAGCTTGTTGATGTAGGAGACCAGAATGACGGCGGTCTCGACTGAGACGCCAATGAGCGCCAACATGCCCAGTGCCGATGAGGCGCTGAACGGCGTGTGCGTGAGCTTGAGCGCCAGCAGAGCCCCCACCGGATCGGTGAGCAACACGCCCAGCAGCACGATAATAGGGAACTTGAAATTATCGTAGAGCGCGAACAGGATCATGGAGATGATGAGCAACGCCAGCGGCCCAATGATGAGCAATTGCTTTTTTGCCGCGACCAGCTCGTCGTACTCGCCGCCCCAGGTCATGCGGTACCCGGTGGGCAGCGATTTCTGAATATCGGCGATCGCCTGCTGCCCGGCGTTCACCGCGCTTTCCAGGTCGCGGCCTTCCACGCTGTACTGCACGCCGATATAGCGCGAGTTATTTTCGCGATAGATGAGCGCCGCTCCGCCCGCCTCTTGAATGTCGGCTAATGCGCTCAGTGGAATTTGCTGACCCGCCGGCGTTCCCACCAGCAGGTTGCCGATCTCGCGCGCGCTCTGGCGGAACTCCGGCTGCATGCGCACCACCAGATCGAAGAGCTTTTCGCCCTGCACCACCTGGGTGGCCGCCTGGCCGCCCACCGCGGCCTGCACAATTGCTTCCACATCGGCCACGTTGATGCCGTAGCGCGCAATCTTGGCGCGATCCACGTTAATAGTCAGGGTGGGCTGTCCCAACTGCCGTACCACGGTCAGTTCCGTGAATCCCGGAACCTGGCTCAGCCGCTGCTTGACAATCTGTGCCGTATTTTGCAGCACGGTCAGGTCTGGCCCGTAAATCTTGACCGCCAAGGCGCTCTTGAGGCCGGTCAGCGCCTCGTCCACCGCATCTTCCGCCGGCTGCGTATAGTTGAAGACCACACCGGGAAAGACCTGGAGCTGATGTTGAATATCGGCTGTCAGCTCGGCCTTGTTGTGAATGGTTCCGGTCTTCCATACCGCATCGTTATAGGGTTTCAGGCCCACGTAGAATTCGTCGTTGTAGAACCCCGTCGGGTCGGTGCCGTCGTCGGGCCGGCCTAATTCCGAGCCCACGTCGGTCACCATGGGGTACTTCATGAGGATGTCCCGCACCTGCGGTGAGAACCTGCTCGAGGTGTCGAACGAAACCGTGTACGGCATCGTCGCGCGAATCCACAGCGCGCCCTCGTCCAGGTGCGGCATGAACTCCCCGCCGATGAACGGGATCAGCAGCAGCGCGGCCGCGAAGATCAGCATCGACAGGATCAGGGTCATACCTGGCCGGTCCAGGCACCAGTCCAGCCACACCGCGTATTTCCTCAGTACCCACTGGAACGGCTTGTTTTCTTTCTCGCGCACACCCTTCTTGAACCACAACGCGCACAGCACGGGCACCAGCGTCAGGGTCAGGATCATCGCTCCCACGAGGGCGATGGCCACGGTGTCCGCCATGGGTTTGAACAGCTTGCCCGAAGGACCCGTGAGCGCATAAATGGGCAGATACCCCGCGATGATGACGGCAACCGAATAAAAGATGGGCCGGTCCACGTCCTTGGCGGCGCTCTTGATCACTTCTTCCAGGTCGTACTGTTGCCCTTCGCGGGCGCCCAGCTCGCGGAAGATGTTTTCCACCATCACCAGGGTGCCGTCGATAAGAATGCCGAAGTCGATCGCCCCGATCGAAAGCAGGTTTGCCGGAATTCCCTGGGCGTGCAAAAAGATAAAAGCAAACATCAGCGAAAGCGGGATGGTGAGCGCAACAATCACCGCCGCGCGCATGCTCACCAGGAACGCCATCAGCACCACCAGCACCAGGGTCATGCCCAACAGCAGGTTGTGTTCCACGGTGTCGATGGTCAGTTGCACCAGGTCGCTGCGGTCGTAGTAAGCGCGCACCTTCACATCGGGCGGCAGGATGTGTTCGTTCAGCTCCTGAGTTTTGGCTTCGACGCCTTTGAGCACGTTCTGCGTCTGCTCGCCGCGCCGGATCATGATGACGCCCTCGACCGCATCATCTGTCTTGTTGAAACCGAAGTCGCCGAGGCGCGGCGCGTTGCCGATCACCACTTGCCCAATGTCGCCAATGCGCGTGGGCACTCCGTTCTGCGACCCGACCAGAATGTTTGCGATATCCGACGTGTCGCGCACCAGGCCGACGCCCGTAACGTAATCGAACTGCTGCCCCTGCTCGTAAAAGCCTCCGCCGGCGTTCGAGTTGTTCACCGAGAGCTGCTGGATGACCGTGGGCACGGTGACGTGATAGGCGTAGAGCTTGGCCGGATCGAGCAAGACCTGATACTGCATCACCGTGCCGCCGAAGCCGGAGTCGTCAGCTACGCCGGGCACTTGCTTATACTGCCGCTCCAGCACCCAGTCTTCAATCGTCTTCAGCTCCTGCGGCGTGCGGTCCGGGCTTTCGATCACGTAGCGATACACAAGCCCCGACGGGCTGGCCAGTGGGGCTAGCGTAGGCGTAACGCCCTGGGGATAGGTGACCTCGCTCAGCCGCTGAAACACTACCTCGCGCGCAAAATAGTCGTCCGTGCTTTCGTCGAAGGTCATGATCACGTCGGAAAGCCCGTAGAGCGAAATCGAGCGCATCACGGTCAACTTGGGAACGCCGTTCATCTCGACTTCGGTGGGTACCGTCACCAGCCGCTCTACCTCTACCGCATCGTGACCCGCCCACTGCGTAATCACTTCCACCATGGGCGGCGACAGATCCGGATACGCGTCTACAGGCATGCTGTGGAACGCCATCGCTCCACCCACCGCCATGAACGCCACCAGGAGGAGGACGATCGGCTTCTGGCGAAGCGCAAATTGAACAATGCGATGAATCATCTCGGCCTGTCCTCTCAGTGCTGCAGTGAATTAACAACTTGCAGAAACAGGCTGCCGTCCCCCACAACCTTGTCGCCCGGCGCTATGCCCTTCGCGATCTGGGTCACATTGCCTTGCGCCTGGCCAAGCACCACGTCGCGCCGCCCGAACTGGTTTTCGCCCGTTAGCGCATATACAAAGGGCTGATTGTTGTCGTCGCGCAAAATGGCCGCGTTGGGCAATGCCAATGCGTTCTTCAACACTCCAGCGGTCACCGTCACCGTGCAGTACATGTCCCGCTTCAGCTTCTCCGCGGGGTTGTCCACTACGACGCGCGCCTGCAGCGTTCGAGTATTTGGATCGAGCGCCGGCGACACATACGAAATCCGGCCGTGGAAGCTGTCGGGAAACGCATCGGTCTGCACCACCACGTCTTCGCCGCTCTTCACGAATTCGAGATCGGCCTGGTACACGTTGGCCAGCACCCACACCGTGCTCAGGTCGGAGATGGTGAAGGCCTGTGTCTGCCCTGCCTGCACCACTTGCCCGGGCGAAACCAGCCGCTCCACCACCTCGCCTGCAATTGGCGCCAGCACCGGGATCTGCGCTGAAGACGGCATCTTTGCCAGTTCCTCCGGATTCTTGATGCCCAGAATCCGCATGCCCTGCTCAGCGGCGTTCAGGTCCGCCTGCGCCTGCGTGCGATTGCTCTCCGCCATCTCCAAGTCCTGTTGTGCAATTGCATGGTGTGCATAAAGGTCCTGCGCGCGCGTGTATAACTTGTCGGCCAGCCGGAACGAATCCGCGGCCTTCAGGTAGCCGTCCAGCAATTGCGCATAGTCCGGGCTGCTCACCTCCAGCATGGGCTGATTCAGTTTCACGTGGTCGCCCGGAACCACGAGTATGCGGCTCACTGGTCCGCCTATCTGGGTGATCACAGGCGTGGTATTGAACGCGTTGTAGGCCACCGTTCCGGTGAGGCGCAACGTCCGCGCCATGGCGCCCGGCTCGACCGTCACCACCTGCACGTGGCTCATCTGGTCCGCGGGAATGGTGAACAACTGCGGCGTCGCCGAGGGCGAGGCCTTCGACGAGAACGAGGTCATGCCGCTCGCATTGTCGTTCGAGTGACAGCCGGCCAGCACCAGCAGCGCCACAAGGGGCCACGCGTTCCTGATCCAGCCGGCGCGGTCTACCGTTCTTGGATGTCTCATGGTAAGCTCCTGGTTCCTACTGCCTCGCGAAGCTGCTCCAGCGCAAGAAGATACGACGCCAGCGACTGCCGGTAGCCGAGTTGCGTTGCCCGGTAACTCCGTTCCGCGTCCAGAAAGTCGAGCAAGCTGGCCGCGCCGTGTTTATACGCGTATTCCGTGATGTCGCGCGACTGCTGCGCCTCATCGAGATACCCTGAGCGATAGAGCCCCACGATCTCGTCGTTCGCCTGCAAGCCTTCGTAGGCATCGCGCACGTCCGTCAACACTTGCCCGTTTGCGTAGATTTGCTGCTCCTGAGCCTGCGTGATCGCGAACCCGGCGCGCTTAATCTCGCCCTGGTTGCGGTCGAAAATCGGCAGTTGCATCGATCCGAAAAGCGAAATCTCGTTCAGGTATCCCAAGTGGGTGTAATTGATCTGCCCGGTCACGTCGCGCTTTCCGATCGCTTTCTGCAGTTGGAACTGGCTGTTCGCCGCCGTCACTCCCTCGACGGCCGCCTGCAGGTCCGGACGGGTCTTCAGCGCCACGGCCTGCAGGTCTTCGAGCCCTGTCTTCATCGGCTGATAGTCGAACGATCCGGCGACGTCGAAGTCCGCGCTCACCTGTTCGTATCCGAGCAACTGCCGCAGGTCCGAGAGCCCCTGGATCCGCGCCAGCGTGGCCTGCGCCACATCAGTCTGAAACTCGAGCAACTGCAGCTTCATCTTCAGCAGGTCGTCCAGCCCGATTTCGCCCGCGTTATAGCGCGCCTGGGTAATATCCACGGTGTCCTGGAAGCTTTTCAGGTCCTGGTTGGCCAGCTCCAGCGTCGACTCCGCCAGCTCCACATTGATGAAATCCGTGGCTACATTGAAGGCCAGAGTGCGCTCGTTGTCGGAGACCTGCGACCGCGTCTGGGCCGTCACATCCCTGGCCGCCTGCAGTCGGTGCTGCCGCTTCTTTCCGCGCTCGAACAGATAGCTCACGCCCAGGTCGAATTGAGCCACGTTGTCGATGTAGTCGGAGCTGAAGCTGTTGGGCTGGAAGATGGGGAGAAACTGTGTATCGCCCAACAGCACCGGATCGGGCCGCAGATTTGCTGTGATCTCTTCGGCTTCGTTCTGCTGAATGGTTGTCCGCAATGCCAGAAGGTTGTGGTTGTGATCCATCGCCATCTGGATCGCCTGATCCAGCGTGATCAGCTCCGCGCCCGGCTTCTGCGCCAGTTGGTTCGCTCCCGGCGCTGGAGCCTGGCCAGCCGGCTGCGGGGGTGCCGATTGCCCGCCCGCGGCCCTTGTCAACAACAAAGGAACCAGCAGCATGGAGATATATGAGACGGAAGAACGCATAGGCGCTCAACTCCTGATCGGAAGACATAGCCAAGGAACGTGCTGTAACGGTACGAATGCGAGGGAGAGGGCTATGCAGGAGGAGCGCGGGGCGGCTTTTCATTGGCCCCGTGACGCGAAACAAAGCTATTTTCGCTGACCGCGTATTCGGCCGTGTTCTGGACCGGTCCGATTGCTCCAATCGCTGTTGCCGGGGGAGCGATGGTCAGGTGGCACAGTGTACAGTTGGCCGCGGAGCACTGATCATGATGGTGACACACCATTCCCATCGTGATCGCCACGACCAGCACGATCAACAATACGGAAACGATGACACGCCATATTCGCGTTGAGACAGGCATTGCGAGTGAACCTTTAAAAGGCTTCTGCTTCCTCAATACTGCATCCAACCTTAACTAGACCACCGCATGATTGAAGATTGAACCGGCATTTGATTGGCCGCCCCCCTCAGAGGAATAGGCCGTCTGCAGTGGAAAATCAAGGAATGGGAACGTATTCACTATAAACCTCGGAACGAGAATTGAAAGCCGCAAACTTCGCCCGGAGCCATCAGACCAGCAGGGTTACAGGGAGCTACTTGATATCCGTGCGCCGCAAGGTTGACCGGCAACTATTCTTTGCCGATTTGGTAAATCCCACTATCTCCGCCATGAGCACTACGCGGTCCGTCGCGGTGCTCAGGATTTCGGCTGCAGGCTCCGGGTAATGATTCCGAGACAAGTTCTTCGCACTGCACAAGCCCCCTTGTACCTTTTTGCCAGCTATCGCTTGTAAACGATCTTTGCAAAGGCGCCAGCCGATTCTGCGGTGCCAATCCCATGGCCCACGGAATCAGAGAGCTTCCGCCAGAATGAGCATTTACCATCCCAGCCGGCGCATCGCGGATCCTTAATTCGGTTTGATTCTGGGGAAAGAAGGAATTGCAGGCTTCTGCGCATTCTGGCCCGGAAGTTGGTCGAGAAGAACCACATTCAGCAAGGACTTGTGAACCTGAATACGGCCGTCGTAATCGATAAAACCGAGCTTGCGGAAACGGTTCATGAAATAACTCACGCGCGATCGCGTGGTGCCAATCATATCCGCAAGTGTCTCCTGCGAGATGCTGGGAAGCAACGTTTCCGGCTCGCCTGGCTGGCCGAACTCCGCCATTAAGAGCAGAATGCGCGCCAGGCGCTTTTCGCTGGAGTTAAAAAGTTGGTCCACCAGATCGGCCTGCATGCGCATGCTGCGGGCCAGCAGAAACTTCATGAACAGATCGGAGAAGTCTTGCTGCTCGTGCATCACGCGGACCATTTCTTCCCGCGCGATCTTGAGGGCCGTGCAGGAGGTGATGGCGGTGGCTCTGGACAAACGCATCCCCGGCACAGCCGCCAGCGCGCTCTCTCCCACAAAATCGCCGGCCGCGAGCAGCGTGATGGTGGCTTCCTTGCCCGCCTGAGAGACCGCTGTGATCTTGGCGCGGCCCCTTTGAAGGTAGAAGACTGAATCCGATGGGTCGCCCTGCGAATAGAAGGACTGGCCGGGCGTCAATTCAATGATTCTTCGCCCCAATCCAGCGTTCGCCAGAAAGGCTTCGGCATCGAATGCGGATTTATTCAGGTTATTCATGGGCGCGCATCTTCCGTTCAGCAAATAGGGCAGGGAGGGGAGAACCAAACGCAGACCGATGCAAATCAATCCTCGTCGAGGGTGAGGTCGTGCCAGAAAGCGCACAGCACACGTTGCTGTACAACACAAACTCTGCGCCAGTCCAGTATTGCACCCCTCCCATCGGCGGTCTGGTCAATTTTGCTCAGTTTGCCGGTTTTCTTGGATTGCCAACTTGACAAGCCCTGTCAAGAAATCCGCAGAACGCAAAGACCTTCTTGACGGAAGACTCGGCCGTTCCCCGAACTTCCGCGGGAATTCTATTTGCGCAGAATTCATCCTCGGGCTAGCGGAAGTTGCCGATGAGAACGAAAGGCGCCCAGTAGTATGGATGCGCGTAGCCCAGACTGGAAGCTTGCTTTGAGGATTGTTCGACGGATTGAAGTCCGCGGTCAGTATTGGCGCCGGTCGCAGCGGAGGCGCCGTGCAGGAAGGCAAGCTGGGCCTGGCGCAGCGCCTCCGCTTTGCCCCTGGCGGGATTCTTGACCCAGCGATCGTAGAAATCGCTCATGATGTGGCTGGTGCTGAGGTCGTTGACATCCCACAGAGTGGCGAGCACGGCTTCGGCGCCCTTTTGCTGGGCGATCATGCCCAGGCTGTCCATCTCGAAGCCGTTTCGCGATTTGTAGTCTTTAGCGGTGCTGCATGCGGAAAGAGTCAGCAGGCGCGTTCCGCGAAAGACAACTGGCGAGTTCTCCATCTCCGAGAGATTCCATTCAAAGCCATTCGGATCGCCAACGTTGTTGCCGCCCATGAGCAGGAAAGGTTCGTCTCCGGTGCCGGCAATCAGGACGAAGTGGCTGGCTATATGGACAACGGAGAATCCGTCGCCGGAGCCGAGTTCGGTCTTCAAAGCGGCCAGGGTAAACTGCTCGTCCGGCAGAATCCTGCCTTGCATTGGGCCGTGAGAACCGGGAAGGGAAGGATCGTGAGCGACCGAATCGAGTTCGGGAATGACGCCAGGCAGCGCGGGCATCCAATCGTAGCTCCTGGACAGACCCATGGCCAGCGCCTTGGGCGGATCGCCGTTTTGGATGGACGCGTCGGCGATGTGGCCGTAGCTCTCGGGCGTGAACAGGACATTGTGAAAGCGTTCGACCATGTATTGCTTGCCGTCGTAGAGTGCGCCCATGGGTAGATAGCGCAATGCGTCGTCGAGTGACCACAACAGCGTGGGGACGTCATCCTGCGCCCCGCTCTTCGTTTCAATGGTCTTCAGTTCGCCTTCGAGCGGCGCCACAATCAAGGTGTAGAGCTCCTCCAGCTGCGGCCGTGGATCGGTGGAGGGTGAGCCGATAGCCTCCAGCGCCTTGAATGCTTTGTTGCGAAGATCGGGGGAGGAAGCGGGGAGCTGATACTTGCGGCGCGAGGTTGCAGTAACGACGATCGCGTAGGCGTGGTCTTCGCCCAGCAGCACGCGAATGCCGATTACATTGCTGCCGAGCTTGGCGAGCGAATTTTGAAGATAGCTCGGCGTTGCATTGTCACCGGCCGCGCCGGGAGCAGACTGCTTGTCGAGCTCCGGCATGATCGTGTTTTCAAAGCTTTCGCGGATTGCCGATTCTGCCTGCTGCAGGTTCGCGGCCAACACTTTCATCTGCTCGTCGTCTGCGGGGCTGCGCGCGGGATTGGCTTGCAACTGCGCGCGTTCGAGATTCCATTGCTCAATGTCGCGCGCTTTCTCCTCAAGATCGGGCAGCAAGGATTCAACCTTCTGCTGACTGGGCGAAAGCTTGAGCGGTTGAATGGCGGCGGCGGCGCCCGGAGCGGAACCGGGCACGAGGTCTTTGAGCTCCTGCTCCTTGAGCAGGTCGAGAATCTGCTCCGCGTCGCCCAGGCGTCCGGCTTCAACCAGCATCTCCGCCAGCATGCGATAAGCTCCGGACTTGGATTGCGCGAAGCCGGCCTGCAGGTCCTTATCCAATCCTCGAATGTTTTTTCGAATCAGCTGATAAGAGTTGACCGCCTCGTAGCCAAAAAAAATCGCTTCTTCAAGGCGATGCTGTTTGCGGAAGCCCATCATTAAGGAGTTCTCGATGCCGCCTTCAATTTCAGGGTCGTGTACGGCCTTCGCCAGATCCAGGGCAGCCAGTGCGCTGGCCAGCGAACTCCCAGGCTGCTGAAGCGCTGAGTACGACCACGCGATGGTCATCAGGTCCTGGGCTTCGTTGCGCTGATCCTTGATTTCCCGCCAGATGCCCAGCGCTTGCAGCTCAAGCTTCATCGCCTCCGCGGGTTCTCCCAGATCGCTGTGGTCCCTGCCCATATTGTTCAGAGTCATAGCTTCGCCCCGGCGGCTGCCGGTCTCGCGAAAGATGGGGAATGCCTGCTGGGCGTAGTCGAGCGCCTTGCGCGGCTCGCCAAGGTCTGCGTAGGCCCTCCCCATGTCGCTGAGGGCCAGCGCCTCTCCGCTGCGGTTACCAACCTCGCGCCAGATAGGCAGGGCCTGGTTGTAGTAGTCCATTGCGCTTTGCTGCTGGCCCAGGTCGCGATAGAGACGGCCGATGTTGTTCAGCGTAAGCGCTTCGCCCTGGCGGCTTCCGATTTCGCGCCAGATGGCCAGGGCCCGGTTGAGGGACTCGAGTGCTTTCTGCTTTTGGCCAATCTCCGCATAGGACGGCCCCATGTCGTTCAGAACCAGAGCTTCGCCGGCGCGCTCGCCACCTTGGCCGAAGAGAGGCAACGATTGATTGAAATACTTGAGTGCTTCCAGTCCCTGTCCTTCATCGGAATATGTTCTACCCAGGTTATCGAGCGTGCCCGCCTCGCCAACCAGGTTGGCCCTGGAAATGGAAGTGCCCGAGGCGGCATTTTGTGTGGTTTGCGCCGATGTGGAAATGCCGGCATTGTCGATCTCGTGCCAGATCGCCATGGCATCGTTCAGCGTTTTGAGCGCCTCATCGCGTTGCCCCAGATTGTTATAGATCTTGCCCATGTAAGTGAGCGCGTTCGCTTCGCCGGTGCGCTGGTCGATCGCCCGCCACATAGGCAACGCCTGGTTCAGGTACGACAGAGCTTTCTCTTCCTGCCCCAGGTCGGTGTAGATGCGGCCCATGGTGTTGAGGCTCATCGCCTGGCCCGTCAGGCTACTCGCCCTTTGCTCGATGGGAAACGCTTCATTGAGACAGTCGAGCGCCTTTTCGAACTGGCCGGACTGGCGATAGAACGAGGCGAGAATATTCAGATTGACGAGCAACTCGCGCGTTTGGTGATCGGATCGCGCTTTCGCAACTTTCTGTTCATACTCCGAGATGGAATCCTTCAGGCTTGAGGTCTGCGCGCCGGCAAGGCCCAGCAGGCACACGCCCGCAGCCATCATCAAGAGGAATCGATTCCCGCGATTGATTGCTCGTCTCACGGCAGTTGGAAGATTGCATTAGTTCCCCTGCTCTGGGCAACTACTCTCTGTCAGCCGCCGGAGCCTGAGCGGGTCTTCTTTGAACTGCCAGAGCTTTTCTTCTTGGAATCGGAGTCGGATGAATCGGACGGCTTGTCCGATCCTGACGTTGAGCCGGACCCCGTTGCCGCCTTCACACCCACGCGCATTGAGGCATAAGTGACTCCGGGCACGGCCGTCTGCGACCGTTGCTCCAGCGGCAGGTTTTGATTCGCATCCTTGGCGACAAGATAGCCCTGCACCATGTCCAGGTTCGGCAACGCTTTCGACAGTTCGTCGATGTGCCTGAGCGGAACCATCAAATAGTCACCGGAAACCAGGCCGATGTACCGCGGCTCGCGGTCCGCATCTTCCAGCGCCTGTTTAGTCGCCACCGCAGTTGTCAGGTTTCCCGACATCAGGAACCGGGTGCGGTCTTCCCAGTAGCTCAGCACCTGGGTAAACGTGCTGAGAGCGGGAACGCTGATGGCAGGGAGCGTGACCAGCGGAGCCACAGCTTTGGCTCCTTCAATCATGATGTTCAAAGCTTTGATGAAAAGCGACTGCTGCGCGGACTTGGCGATGTTGACCGCCATCTTTCCCGCGCCGTTAGTGAGCAGGATCTTGCTCGTGCCCTGGGTGGCCTGTGCTGACCGGAAGCCCAGATCTTCGAGATTGATCTTGCCCGCCCGGTTGGGAGCGATGGATGCGATGGCTGTCCATGCCAGCGGGGCCGCGATATTCACGAGTGGGCGAATCTGCGTGGTATCGATGCGCAACTGGGAAGCTTTCAGATTCGCTTCGCCTGTTCCCGGCCGATATTGGGCAATGCCGATGCTGACCGTAACGTCGCCGTCATGATCCAGCAGTTCCTCTTTATCAATGTCCGAGGCGTAGCGCAGCATCTTCTTCTCACTGTTGTAATGCAGGTACTGCGTCTGCGCCTGCGGATCGGGAAGTTGATCTTCCGGGCCGCGGGAAGCTGCCTTGGTCCCATACGTTGGGCTGTAGGGATTCACCGAATCGAAGAACCCGTTCCAGAAATCGTAGGAATCGTGAGGCAAATCCTCGGCCGCCGCTTGTGCGAGCGCGTTCTGCGCGGCGGCCATCTCTGGCAGCAGCGCGGCTAGCAGGCCGAGCGCCGATGCGTCAGCCAGGAAATTCCGGCGTGAAAAAGTCATCCTGCTTCCTTTCAACTGTCCGGCGAGCCCTTGGAATCATTGCCGGCTAGGTTTCATTGCTAAGTGCAAACTATTTTGCCGCATCCTTGGGGATACTGTGAACCGTAGTAATCCCGATACCCCAGGTAGTTGGCACGTCACTCGAAAGTCCTCGTGTTCCTCCGCTGGTTTGAGTCAGCAGTTTTTCCAGCGGCGACTCCGCTCCGCGAGTTCCCCGCGCAGCCACACCCTCAAAGTTCAGCGCGTACGGGTCGGAGAGAGGTTGCGCCGTCGAAAGCAAAATCAGCGTGTCCACCCCATAGGGCGGCCCGACTCGCAGAACCGGCGCACCGGGCAGAAAAAACTGGCGAATGCTGCCGGAATCGTTGGGAAATTGATTCTCCGCATTGCCGGTGGGATAGAGGACCGCTCCCTGGCCATGACAATCAATGTCCAGCACATACACCCAGCGGCGATCGAGGACGCGCTCGCTTGAAGTCAAGGCCATTTTCAATTCATCGCCTTGGTGCACCATCTCGTCTTCGCCGAGCGGAGTTCCGTTTGCTGAGGGAATCAGTGCCAGCGAATAGTAGCCGGCCGTGGAAGCACCGGCCGGGCTGTCGGCTAGCTCCAGCCATCCGTGCACTTTGGCCAGCAGTGAAGCGTAGCGGTTCAACACCGCGCTGCCCGGCTCGATCGCCGCGGCGCTGCCCATTGGCACCCAGTCGCTGCGCACGGGATATTGACCGGTTCCCGAGCAGCCCGGACTGTGCGCCGGCGCATTTGCCGCGGGTGGTCCGGCGGCCAGGTCGTTCTTGTGGTACCACGAATAGGCTGGGCCCTCCACAGTCAGAACGCCGGCTAGCACGTAATGCGCGGCAGCCAGATTCTCCGCCGGCTGGACGGCGCTTCCCTTGCCGCCGTAGGTGAGCTTCAATGCCAGTTCTTTTGGGGGCGGCAAATTTGCCCACAGCTTTGCGCCGCCTGGCAGGTTGCGCCGCAGAGCGTCGGCGGTAAGTGTCGCGCCCAGGCTCGTTGCCGTTCCCGTGCCCGCCTCTTGCAGCATCCAGTTGGCGCCATCCCAACTCAGCATATGAGTCCAGGGTTCCTCGGCGGGATCCGTTGCCAAATCTGCTCCTGAAGCCTGTACCTGTGCCGCCGCCGCCAGAATTTCGTTCAGGGAGAGCGTGGAGGGCCACAGCCACACGCGCAGAGGATCCGTATCCGCCGGAACCCACTTGGTCAGTTCGAAGAGATCGCCCGCTGCAACCTGGGCGCCGGCTGGAGATACGACTTCGCCCGAGGAACGCGATAGACCATTCAGCTCGCCAACGCGAAGCACCACGTTCTGGCCCATGCTGTTGGGTTGCATTGACGTAAACTCGCTGCCGACGCCGACGCCGGAAACCAGGCCGATGTCCAGCGTAACCGACCCATCAACAACTTTGCCCAGAGCGGCGGCGCGCACTTTACCCGACGCTGCGGCCGTGCCTCCAAACAGCGGCTGCTGGCGGCGCGCAGCGCTGGCGTCCAGATCGGGCTCCTGATCGGGCACGCTGCTGCCCTCCAGAATGGCCCTCACGCGTTGAAAGATCAAGGAAGCGGGCGCGTCGGCGGGCAGAGCCTGCAGCGCCTCCAACAACGCTGCGGTGAATGCTCCGTGCGGATCGGCGTGCGTGCCGATCGCCGGCATCTCCTTGGCAGTCTGATCTTGTTGCGCCGCGGAAAAAACGAGCGCCGGATTGTCGGTCCGCTCCGTGGGCGCTGAACGCAGCCGGCCGTCGGGCCCAACCTCGGGCCCCTCATTAATGTCGCGCGGATCAAACGCCAGAACCCGCTCCCGGTACCGCGGCCCGATCCCCCTGCTGATTCCTCCAGAGTGGCAACTATCGAAAATCACGGTGAGATGGATACCCTTATCCAGCGCAGCGTTGAAAATGCGCGTCAATTCGCGGTCGCGCACGTCGTAGCCGCCCTTGTATGCGTCGGAGGGCACCAGCGTGCTGTCGGCGTGGACATACTGGCCGTTCACCAGTACCGTCAGCTTGTTGCCTTTACTGTTGACGCGCAGCGACCCGTGACTGGCGTCATAGAAAACCACCGTATCGCCTTTATGCGGAACATCAACCAGGTACTTCTGCATGGCCGCCAGAATCCCATCGCGGGTCGTCTGCCCGGCAGCAAGAATATTGATGCCTGGCCGCGGGTGAGACGGTGCGGGATTGGCGAGCAGTGTCACATGGTCGGCCGGGAACCCGAATTTGGGGCTGGTGAGCAGGTCGGCTATGGCCTCGGCGTCATTGACCGCGCCATCGAGATTCTGGAAGGCGCCCACTCGCAGCGGCCATAGATACATCCGGCGGGATGCTCGGCCGTGGTGCCCTCAGGCTGATAGATGTTGATGCCGATGAGCAGCGCGCGTTGCGTTTGCGCGCCGCCAGGGATCGTGGCGAACGCGCTGGTCAGGGCCAATAAAGCGGAAACGCGCACGTTCATAAATGTTCCCAACAGGAAACCTTCCTGCGATTGTACCCAGATCCTGTCCTTCCTCACCGATCGCGTGGCCGCTCGCGGCCGCACGGACCGGCCAGGCGTCGCTTCAATCCCCCGCGACGCTCAAATCGACCAGGTTCCTGCCTGGTGAAACACCTTCACCTGCCGAAAGTTGCCGAGGACTGCCGCTTAGTCGGTGCTGAACCGCGTCAATTTCAGCGGTCACAACCGTTGACGGAACGAATGAGTGCGATGAAGAACGGTTCAAGTATAGCTCCGGCGCATTGCTATACAACCGTGGAGCACGGGTCCGTATTCACACCGCGAAGGACAAGGCAGAGACAAACAAGAGGCCGACAATCGAGATGATGGTCTCGCAGACGGACCACGTTTTCAGCGTCTCTGGGACGCTCAGGTTGAGATACTCCTTCACCAGCCAGAATCCGCCATCGTTCACGTGCGAAAAGATAAGCGATCCGGCGCCTGTGGCGATGGCGAGAAGCTCCGGGTGCACGCCTGTAGCGTGCAGTGCGATCGGCGCCACGATGCCGGCTGCGGTGGTCATCGCCACGGTGGCCGATCCCGTAGCCAGCCGGATAAGCGCAGCCGTTGTCCAGGCCAGCAGCAGCAATGAAACGTGGCTGCGCAGCGCGATGGCGACCATGGTCTGGGCGACGCCGCTGTCTTGGAGAACCCGGCCAAATCCTCCGCCTGCGCCCACCAGCAGCGTGATCACTGCCGTCGGCGCAAGGCATTCGTTGCTGAAGCGCAGAATCATTTCCCGCGAAAATCCGCGCATCTTGCCCAGGGTAAAGAAGCTGACCAGAACTCCCAAAAGCAGCGCCATGTCGTCGTTTCCAACCAGGCGCACGGCCTGATTCATCACGCTTCCTTTTGCGAAAAACGAGTCGGCCCAGCTGCCAACCAGCATCAGAATCACCGGGAGCAGGATGGTAAGCAGGGAGACGGGGAATCCGGGTAAGCTGCGCGAAGTATCGTGCTCGGCCAGTTCTTCGGCCATGGGATTCTTGTCGGCGATGTGCACATAGGGCGCGATAATGCGCGCGAACAACGGCCCGGCGATCAGCGCGGTGGGCACGGCCACCAGCAACCCATAGAAAATGGTGCGGCCCACGTCAGCTTTGTAGATCATGACGGCCATCATGGCGGCCGGATGCGGAGGCACGAGCCCATGCACCACGGAAAGCCCGGCCACCATGGGCAGGCAGACAAGAATGAGCGAGGTGCGCGTGCGGCGAGCCACCGTGAATGCAATCGGAATCAACAGCACAAACCCGACTTCAAAGAATGCTGGCAGCCCAATTACCAGTCCCGCCGTAACCATGGCCAAGGGCACGCGCCGCTCCCCAAACCAGCGGATCAGGGTGAGGGCAATGGTGTCGGCTGCGCCGGACTCGGCCATCATCTTTCCCAGCATCGTCCCCAATGCAACCACAATGGCGATGTGGCCGAGCGTGTTGCCCATGCCCAGTTCGAAGGAGTGAATCACCGTGGCCAGCGGCATGCCCGCGGCCGCCCCCAACCCCAGCGACACAACAAGCAGGCTCAGAAATGGATTGAGCTTGAAAACAGCAACGAGCAGTATCAGGCTCACCACTGCAATGAGTGTTGACACCAGAAGAAAGGTGCTGTGAAGGTCGATCATTTCCGGAATCTGTCCGCTGCCGCTTATTTTGGGAATGCTGCGCTTCCGGCCCGGGGGAGAAAACGGCCGGCGCGGTCACCCGTTGGTCCTTTCGCAGTGTACGACAGCACTCCGTTCACCCAGACGCCGTAAATGCCTCTCGCGCGACGCTGAGGGTCGTCAAATGTCGCCGCGTCCACGATCTCCTCAGGATCGAACAACACCATGTCAGCAAAGAACCCCTGCTGAATTGCGCCGCGCTGCGCGATGCCGAAGACCTCCGCGGGAAGGCCGGTCATCTTGTGGACGGCGTCTGCCAGCGAGAAGAGCTTCTGGTCCCGGCAGTATCTGCCCAGCACGCGCGGAAACGCACCCCACAAGCGAGGATGTGGATGCGTGTCGTGGGGCAATCCATCGGAGCCGATCATCGTTGCAGGATGCGCCAGAATTCGCCTCATGTCGTCCTCGTGAATGCTGTGATAGATGGCTCCGGCCGGTTGCAGTTTTCGCGCGGCGTCCATCTGCGCCATGCCCCATTCTTCTGCGATGCGCACCAGTGAGCAGCCCGTCGCTTCGGGGTGTGGCTTGCTCCACGTAATCGTGATCTCTACCCGCGGATCCACCTGCTTCAGATCGAGCGTGCTGGAGCCTGCCGCGTATGGATAGCAATCCCACGCCACCGTTTGCCGCGAGCGGGCATCATTCATCGCCCGCAGCACCTCTTCGCTTCGTCCCCAGTTATTCACGCCCGCGCATTTCAGGTGCGACACCACGACCGTGGCCCCGCCTGCGCTGCCGATCTCGCATGCCTCGCCAATCGCATCCAGAATGGCATCTGTCTCCGTGCGAAGATGCGTGGCATAGAGCCCTCCCGCGGACCGCAGTGTCTTTGCCAGTTCAACCACCTCCGCGGTGGGCGCGGCATTGGCAGAGGCGTAGGCCAGCCCCGTGCTCAAGCCCAGCGCCCCGGCAGCGAGGGCCTCTCGCAGGTCCTCGCACATGGCGGCGATTTCACTTTTCGATGCGGCGCGATCCAGGCGGTCCATGTGGTTGTTGCGCAGCGCCGTGTGGCCGGCGAATGCGGCCACGTTCACCGCGGGCCGCGCCTCGCGCACAGCTCTCCGATAATCTGCGAACGCCGGATACCGGAAGAACT
The DNA here is from genome assembly GCA_963788435.1 of uncultured Acidobacteriota bacterium. GTDB lineage: Bacteria > Acidobacteriota > Terriglobia > Terriglobales > Acidobacteriaceae > Telmatobacter. The sequence goes on from CAWBIG010000227.1 coordinate 20,493, forward strand.
CTTTGCGTCCAAGCAGGTTCATCGGATCCGGTGGTTCGCCACTCAACCGGACAGGCGCTGCGCTGATGCCGCAATTGCCCACGATCACCGTCGTCACTCCCTGCGATAGCTTGGGCAGCATTCCGGGAGCTTCGATCACGCTGGTATCGTCATGGGTATGCGTGTCGATGAATCCGGGCGCAAGTGTTCTTCCCGCCGCGTCTATTGCGTGATTCGCGACATACGCGAGCGAGGAGCCGAGGTCCAGGATGCGCCCGTCCCGAATGGCGACGTCCAGGCTTTCAGCGGCGCGGCCAGTGCCGTCGAGAACACTTGCATCTCGGATAAGAGTGTCGCAGTTGTTCATCGCAGATGATCCAAAATATAGACTATCCTCGGTTGTGCAGCGTAGGCATTTCGCAGCAGGCCGCGCCCGTGAAGGATGGATGTGAGCCAGGAAAAAGCCGAACCGAATAATGGAACTCCGATCAGCCCGCTCAACAAGGGCCTGGGTCCGATGGAGCACGCAGTCGCGGCGAGCGCGGCCGACAGCCTCGGCTGGAATCTCCTGCGTGAGGACCTCAGTTTGCCTGTCGCGGTTCTCTATCGCGACCGGCTGTTGAGCAACCAGCAGTGGATGCGCCGCTTTATCGACCGCTATGGAGTGAAGTTGGCTCCCCATGGAAAAACCACCATGGCCCCGAAGCTCTTTGACATGCAGCTCCAGGGCGGCGCGTGGGGAATCACCCTCGCGACCGCGCATCAGACCCGCGTTGCCTATCAACACGGCGTGCGGCGCATTCTCATGGCCAACCAGCTCATCGGCAGGCAAAACATGGCCATCATCTCCCAGCTTCTCCGCGATCCGGACTTCGGGTTCTATTGCCTCGTGGACTCGGCGGAGGGGGTGGATGCGCTGGGCGCTTGGTTCGGCAAGTTGGACCAGCCAATCAACGTCCTTATCGAACTGGGTGTGATGGGCGGACGCGCCGGCGTGCGCGATAACACGCAGCTTGCCGCTGTTCTTGAGGCACTCAATCGGCAGCAAAAGACCGTGAGCCTGTGCGGAGTGGAAGTCTACGAAGGCGTTCTGACGGACGAAGCCGCGATTCGCGTATTTCTGCGTCGCGCTTGCGATCTGACCGCGCGGCTGCTGGCGGAGAAAAGATTCGCCCAGTCACCTCCAATTCTGACCGGCGCAGGCTCCGCCTGGTTCGACGTGGTTGCCGAGGAATTCACGACCGCGAAATTCGAGGAGCCAGTCGAGATCGTCCTTCGACCGGGATGCTACCTGACCCACGATGTGGGCGCGTATCGAAAGGCTCACCAGCGGATGATCGAATCAAACCCGGTGGCGCGCGAGATGGGCGAAGGGCTTCTGCCCGCACTCCACATCTGGGCTTACGTGCAGTCCATTCCCGAGCCGCAAATCGCGATCGTTGGAATGGGCCGGCGCGACGCCGCGTTCGACTCCGGCCTTCCCGTGCCCGCGCTTCATTTCCGTCCCGGCGCCTCAGCGCCTCAACAGGTTCCGCCACACTGGGAGACGATGAAACTTATGGACCAGCACGCCTACTTACAGATTGAACCCGGCGACGATCTGCGCGTCGGCGACATGATAGGGTTCGATATTTGCCATCCCTGCCTCACGTTCGACAAATGGCGCGTAATCCCGGTGGTCGACTCAGCATTCACAGTCGTTGATATCGTGCAAACGTTTTTTTGACCTCGCCAGCAAGGTTACTCGGAATCGGAATCCGAAGTGGGGCCGATGCCTGTCAGCTTCCTCGATTGGTTCGATGGCATCATTTTGTACTCGGCGGGTGGAATGTCGCCGGCCAGATTGCGGACAAAGCAATCCCAGCGCCGGCGCGTCATATAGGGTGTGGCTGCGCCGTAGCCGTGGGCCACGTTGGGAATCATCAGCAGATCGAAATCCTTGTTCGCTTTGATGAGAGCCTCAACGACCAGCAGTGTTTCGTTCGGCGGCACATTGTCGTCCATGGTGCCGTGGGCCAGAAGCAGGTGGCCTTTCAGGTTCGCGGCAAAGTTCTGGTTGGCCTGCGAGTCATAGTTGCTGCTGCCGTCGGGATTCTTCATTTCGAGGCCCGACCACTTCTCACCCCAGTCATCTTCGTATTCGCGCTGATCGTGGTTGCCGCTCTCTGCAATGCCCACCTTGAAGAAGTCAGGGAAGTGGAACATAGCCGACGCCGTAGCGTCGCCTCCGCCGGAATGGCCATAAATACCGGCGTGGTCGAGATCGATGAAGGAGTATTGTCGCGCCAGGTCCTTCATCCCCGCCACCTGGTCGGGAATGGTGTCGTCGCCCATATTGCCGTAGTAGGCCGCGTGAAATGACCTCGAACGCCACGGCGTGCCCATGCCGTCGATGCAAACCACGATGAACCCCAGCTCAGCCAGCGACTGCATGTCGCCATGCGCAGCGTGGAATCGCCGATCGCCGCACGAGCCAGTCTGCGGGCCCGGATAAACGTGGTTGACAATGGGGTACTTCCTTGATGGATCGAACTGCGACGGCTTGAACATGAAGCCGTACAAATCTGTGGTCCCGTCGCGGCCTTCCACCCTGATGGGCACCGGAGGTACCCATCCGGCGGCAACAAGTCGCGAAATATCCTGGTGCGCCACATCCATCACAATCTTGCCGGTGCGGTCGCGCACTAGAGTGACTTCCGGCTGCGTCACCGTCGAGTAGGAGTCGACGAAGTAATTTCCGTCAGGCGACATGGCGATCTCGTGATCCGCATTTTCCGGAGTCAGCAGGCGGAGACCGCCGCCATCGAAACCCACGCTATAAAGGAATCGGAAATATGGATCGCGGCCCGCCTCTTTGCCCACGCCGACGAAATAGAGGGTGCGATCCTTTTGGTCGACATAGAGCACCTGCGCGGCATTGCCCGGACCATAAGTGATCTGGTTCTTGAGTTGGCCCGTAGCCAGGTCATAGAGATAAAGATTGCCCCAGTTATCGCGCTCGCTATACCAAAGGATCTCGTTTGAGGCCGGCAGGTATTCCCAATTGATCTTGTCGATGCCGCTCTCAAAGAACGTCGGCGTCGTTTCGTTCATCACATCTCGCACCTCGCCCGCCGCGGCGTCTGCAACACGCAGCCACTCCTGCTTATGATCGCGCGAGGTAGAAACGAACGCGAGATGTGTGCTGTCGGGGCTCCATTCGGCGTCGGACAACCTTGTGCCCTCACACGCGATGTCATCGCAGAGCGTCGACCGATGCTGATCGGGCGGCATCCTCAAGCGAATCACTTTGCGGGAATTCACATCGATGAGGACGCGCTCGATCATGGTCACGTCGGCGTCGCCCACCAGCGGATACTTCCACGCCTCGAGCTGGGGATGCGAGTTAGTGACCGGAACCAGATACATTTCGCCGGTCTTCCGCTGGTCCTGTTGATAAGTGGCGATCTTGCTGGAATCGGGCGACCAGATCAGAATGGCCGAATTCGACCGCTGCCATCCTGCATTGTCGGTCGCATAGCCGTAGTCCTTCGCGCCATCGGTGGTCAGCTGCGTCTCGGCGCCGGTAGCAAGGTTGCGCACCCATAAATTCCAGTCGCGGATAAAGGCTCCGAGCTTTCTATCCGGGGAAATGGCCAACGGCGCTTCGTCTGCGGCCTCTGGCGCGCCATGCGGCACACCGTGTCGGATGCCGGCTCTGCCAATTGTTGCGCACGCGTCTTTGCCGCCTCCAAGCGTGCATTGATAGCCGGCGCCTTCAATCGTCAGGGTGAATTGATGATCGCCGGAGATCGCGATGTTATCGATTGCGAGATGATGGCCATCGGCTCTGATCGTGCCATTCGATGCTGTATGCAGCAGGGTAGCGAGCTCTTCCTGGTCGAACGCGGGACCGCGCGTACCCTTGGCCGGGTCGCCAAGCATGTAGGTCGCGCCGGTGTCATCCACTGCGCGGTACCAGAAATGCCCATCATCTGCCCAGCGCGCTTCCACCTGGCCTTTGTAGGCAAGGGGATTGGTGTTGTAGGACATCAACTTTTCGGCGGCTGCGTAATCCTGGACAGTCAGCTGGCGCTGGTTCTGCGCGGCGGAAGCAATTGAAAGCCCAATCATCAGGGCGGGAAACATCTTCCAGTGTGTATTCGTCCGGTGCATTTCGCGGATACCTCGGCAACAATCGCTCAATTGCGTGAGAAAGGAAGGGATGCAGGTAACTCGGCCGTTATTGCTTGTCTTTGCGTGCTAATTCTATCGGATTCGAGCTGGCTCGTTAAAGAGATAGTCATCCTGTCCGACTAACATGCCGCGACGCGCGGGCTATTCGCTCCACCATGTAACTTGAAAACATTTCCCCTTGAACACTTTGAATCTTGCAGACCACTTGTCCTTGACAATCCGATTTTCCTGGTGTGTACTACCATCAATACTGCGGTGACGGAGTTCACCCTTAACCGCTGTCCTTCCATTCGCATGGCCGGACAGATGATGACTCCTGACAGGGAATCCTGTTGCGGAGTTTTGTCTGTGGCGCGATTTCCAATCACAATCGGAGATGAGAGTCCATGGCAAGTGCGTGGTTCCCTTTGTGTTTCAGTTTTGCCGCGGCCGCATCATTGCGCGCCGCATCGGCCTCTTGCCCGCTATTAACCAAAAACCTCATCCCAATCCTGGGTCCCGATGGAGCCGGCAATTGAGCGATAACTTGGGGGAGTAATGCCCGATCAGGGGCCAGAGACAATGGAAACGCGCGATCGCGGCGAGCTCAACGCTGCCCAGCAGCGCCGTCTCTATGTCACCTGCTCCTATATCGACAGGATGCTCGTAGAGATAGAGCAGGTCCTCCACGAGACAGCCTCCCCGTCTACTTTTCCCCGTCACATCGTCGATATCACGCCGGCGCAAGCGCGCGTAGTCGAAGATCACATTCGCCGCCTTCGCGAACAACTCTTGCGCACGCTGGCCTGGCAGCAGATGAAGCCCGAGCAGCCGGAGATCCCAGCCACACGGTGGGTCTTGACTCACCTTGAATTCGTTGACATTGCCGTTGAAGAATTGAAGCCGAGTTACATGCGCGGCTCCGGAGCGGTTCCCACTGGCGCCGTCGATGAGCTGACCGGCATCGTCTACGAGCTGCGTTCCATTGTCCAGAGCATGCAGCGCTATATTCGCCAGGAATTCGGAACCAACCTGCAATCGCGTTTGGAAAAACTGGAGCATACCGGGCATGACGTAGGCCTGCTGCGCGAGTTGGAAGACATCATCACCCGGCATGGCCTGGTGGAGTTCCGTTCGCGCATAGCGTCGCTCGCCCATCGCCTGGAAGATAACAATCTCGAAGTGGCGCTCTTTGGCAGGGTCAGCTGTGGAAAGTCTTCGCTGCTCAATGCGCTTCTTGACACAAGTGTCCTCCCCGTCGGCGTCAATCCCATCACGGCGGTGCCGACAAAGTTGCGCTTTGGGGCTGTGCTACGGGCTGAGGCGACCTTTGCCAGCGGTCGCGTGGATGAGGTTTCGCTGGAAGAGTTCGCCCAGCTCATCACGGAGCAGGGCAATCCAGGCAACATGCGCAGCGTGGTTCGCGCCATGGCGGAAGTTCCGTCGGCCCGCCTCAAAAAAGGCATCCTTCTGGTCGATACGCCCGGGCTCGGCTCGCTGGCGCGCCGCGGCGCAGCGGAAACCCTGGCCTACCTTCCCGCCTGCGACTTGGCCCTCCTGCTGATCGATGCCGGCGTGTCCCTCAACGAAGAGGACATCGGCACGCTCCGCCTGCTCTACGAAGGCGGCATTCCATCCATTGTGCTGCTCAGCAAAGCCGATCTCCTGCGGGAAGGCGATCTTGATCGGGTCACCGAGTATATCCACGCGCAACTGAAGCGGGAACTCGGAATCGAAACCCGGATCCATCCCGTAAGTTCCTTGCCGGAGTATTCTCCCCTGCTCGATCAGTTCTTCGAGCGGGAGTTGTATCCCAGGTTCGAGCATGCCCGCAGCCTGCGCCAGGCGTCGGTGGCCAGGAAGATCGGAGCCCTTCGCGAGTCGGTCATTGCTGCTCTTGAGACCTCGCTCGACCGGGAGAAGCGAGGACAAGGGGCCGCCGGCCCGCTGGACACCCACGAAATCGAAGTTCGGCTTCGCCGCATCAATGGAGAAATCGGGGAACAGCGTAGTATCCTCTTCCAGTCATTCCTTGAATTGGGAGAACAGCCGGACGCGATCGTAGCTGAGCTCGCCGAGACCATCGCCGCGCGAATTGCCTCCGGCGGCAAAAAACATTTCACCCCGATTGAGATTTCCGAGTGGACCCACGAAGCAGTGCAGAGCCGGGTAGATCGGGCCATCGCTCAAACGCGCGACAGCCTCATGAGAGCCGTGGGAACATTGACGGATATCGCCAGAGAGATGGCGCGCTCCGATGTGCCTTCGACCGAAGATGCGGAATTGATGCTGCGCGAAGTGCCGCGCTTCGAAATGGAAATCATTCCTGTAAACATTGCCGCCGCTCGCTGGCGCTGGATGGGAAGGAGCACGATCCGGGCGCTGGTGAGGAGCACTTTGCGGCAGCATCTTGGTCCTCTGCTCAAGGAGGAACTGCATCGCTACAAACGCGCGCTCGAGCTATGGGCGGAGCAGACAAGCAGAAAGATGGTGGCATTCGTGAATTCGTTCGCGGATGCCTACCGCGCCCAGCTCAATCGTATGCGCGGGCTGTCGGATGAAAGCAAAGCATCACCGGAATTATCCGCCGATCTGGCGCGGCTTCTGCAGTGGGATTCTGAGAAAAATGCCGATGCACGGCAATCTTGACCATCGAGGAAAGGAGCGGGGGCTTGCAGAAATACTTCTACATCGGATTGGGAGGTTCGCTGGGAGCCATCGCCCGCTATTGGGTTGGCTCTGCAGTCGCCAGCCGGTTGGGAACCAGGTTTCCATACGGCACTTTTGCCATCAACATGAGCGCCTGCCTCATTCTAGGATTCTCGTTGACCTATCTGGGCAAGCGCGCCGGGCTCAGTGCGGCGTGGCGCTACCTCATTCCAACCGGATTCATCGGGGCGTACAGCACATTCTCAACCTATGAATGGGAGACGCTTTCGTCTCTTCGCACGGGCGCCTTCTCGCTTGCCACCCTTTATGCATTAGGAAGTTTGCTCTTGGGGCTGGTAGCCGCATGGGCAGGGGTGGTTCTCGCGGAGCTGATTTCGTGACTCCGGCCGACAGTCGGCTTTGTAAAGATCAGCGGCCTGGATGTAACGTTAGAAGCGCGCTCGATCGCGTCGCGGTGTCGTAGGTTGCACAGCGTAGGCTCACAGCATAGGGAGGGTGAATGCTAAGCGCCGGGAAGGCACTCAAGGTCTGCATCTACGTCAGCGAAGGTACGACGCATCATGGAGTCGCGACCTACTCAAGCATTCTAGATTTCCTTTTCTACCGCGGCGTGTCGGGCGCCACCGTCACCAAGGGAATTGCAGGGTTTGGCGCGGATCACCACATTCACACCTCGCGATCCGTTGAAATCTCCGACCGTTTGCCCTTGAAGATCGAGTTCATCGAGTCCCGCGAAAAGGTGACGGAGCTGCTGGGCAAGCTCGAAGAGCTGGTCGGCACCGGAATGATCGAAGTGCAGGAAACCACGGTCGCAAAGCCCGCGCAGAAAACGACGTCCAAAAAAGTCATCCCTCCCGCGCATCTCAAGATCGAAGGAAAGGCCAGGATGATGCGCATTTACATCGGAGAATCCGATCGCTGGCACGACAAGCCGCTGTACAAGGCCCTGGTTGAGGCCATGCGCGCCAACGACATTGCCGGCGTCACCGTCTATCGAGGCATCCTGGGCTTCGGTGCTCATCGCCGCATTCACCGGGACCGCCCGCTTCACCTCTCGCACGACTGCTCCATCATGCTTTCCGCCATCGATTCAGAGGAAAAGTTGCAGGCGTTCTTGCCCATCGTCGAGCAGATGGTGGAAGAGGGCCTGGTGGTTCTCTCCAGTGTCGACATTATCAAGTACGCTTATCGCGCCGAAGGCCTGGAACAAGCGGAGGCTGTCACCTCTTCCGATGCACCTGCCAAAGGAGACCAAAGGCTATGAGAGAGCAATTTGAGGCCAGGATGTTGCGCATCCACTTTGGCGAGCGCGATAAGTGGCAGGGTAAGCCGCTGCATGAGGCCATCATCGCCAAGTGCCAGGAACTGGGAATGGCCGGCGCCATCGTCTACCGCGGCATCGAGGGCTACGGAACCAGCACCAGGATCCACCATTCGAGCCACTGGACTTTCTCGAAAGATGCTCCCATCATGGTGAGCATCGTTGACACCGAAGAACAGATTCTGAAGCTGATTCCGCACCTCGACGGAATGGTGGAAGAAGGCTTGATAGCCATGTCTCGCGTCGAGGTAATCCGCTTCTCCCGTCCAGCCGCAAAATAACCGGAACATATCCGGGGCGCACAACCTCTCACTTAGGTGCGCATTTGGCTCCGCCATGTGGTATACGTTTCAGCATGTTGCGCACTCATTTTGCTTGGGTCGTAATCGTGGCCGCGCCTCTGGCTTCGCTCTTCGCCGCAACGGACACGAGTAAAGTGGCGCCCACCCCCCCCATGGGCTGGAATAGCTGGGACGCCTACGGGTTCACCATCGGCGAGGCGCAATTTCGCGACAACGTGAAAGTGCTGGCCCTCATGAAGGAGCACGGCTGGCAATACGCCGTCATCGACGAAGGCTGGTACATGCAAAACCCCTTCGGACCAAACACAGTGGATCAGAAGTTTCTCTTCGATTCCCATGGACTTCTGATGCCGGATCCGGCGCGGTATCCATCGGCTGCGAATGGAGCCGGTCTCAAGCCAGTGGCGGACTGGGTGCACGCACAGGGTTTGAAGTTCGGTGTCCACATCCTGCGCGGAATCCCCCGCCAGGTTGTCGACCAGAACCTTCCCATCGAGGGGACGAATTTTCATGCCACCGACGCCGCGGACAAGCAGGCCACGTGTCCCTGGAGCGACGCCAACTACGGCATTGCCGACAATGCTGCGGGACAGGCCTATTACGACTCGATGATGAAGCGCTACGCACAGTGGGGGCTCGACTTTATCAAGGTGGACTGCATCAGCGACCGCCCTTACCGGCCGACGGAGATACGGCAGATTGCCGATGCCATTCGCAAGACCCACCGGACAATCCTGCTGAGCTTGTCGCCGGGTCCGACGAGCCTGGACAACGCCGGAGCGATTGCGAAGTACGGCGAAATGTGGCGCATCGCCGACGATCACTGGGACGTGTGGAAAGCGACGAACAAGCAGAGCGAGTTTCCCTTTGGGCTGAGCGAGGAGTTTGACCGCATCGCGGAATGGAACAAATATGTGAAGCCGGGAAGCTGGCCCGATCCTGACATGCTGCCGGAAGGCTACCTGGGACCGCATCCGGGCTGGGGCGACGCGAGGCAGTCGCACTACACGCAGGATGAGCAGCTCACCGAGTTCACGCTGTGGGTGATCTCGCGCTCGCCGCTGATCTTTGGCGGAAACTTGACCAGGCTGGACGACTTCAACCGCGGCATGATGACCAACGAGGAAGTGACCGAGATCGACCAGAATGCGTCCGAAAGTGGTCCCGCTCTGATGCCCATCGACGATGGCAAACCGCTGCCCTGGCGCGCGTGGTATGCCAAGGTGGGCAGCAAGAGCTACGCCGCGGTGTTCAACCTGGGCGACAACGCGCGCTCAGTGGATGTGCCCTGGCTGAGTTTTCACGTGACGGACAAGCCCCACGCCGCCTATGACGTCTGGAACCGGCGGCCGGTGGGCAAGGCGAAGGTGCTGCACGTGGTTCTGCCGCCGCACGGTTGCGCGCTATGGCGGATCGAATAGGGCAATCCGGCCCCTGAAGGCTCCGATGTGCGAGAATCATCTTTCTGTCTGGAGAGCAGACCCCGTGACCCCCAGGCAGTAGAGCTTTTTTATGGCCCTTTTGCGCTCCAGCCTTTATCGCTCTCTCCCATAATCGCAGCATTCGCCGTTTTGCCGAAAGCTCCTCCGTCGGCGTCAAGCTCAGCTCGCGCTTTGTGGCGGGCATGGAGATTGAAGACGCGCTCCGGGTGTGCGCATCGCTGAACCAGCAGGGCATGACGGCGACGCTCGACTCGCTGGGCGAGAGCGTGACCGATGAGATTGCGGCGCACCGGTCTGCCGAGGTCTATCACAAGCTGCTGGACGCGATTGCGGCGCGCAAGCTGAAAGCCAACATCAGCGTGAAGCTGACGCAGATGGGGCTGGAGCATTCCCATCAGCTTGCGGAAACCATTGCCCTGGACCTGACCAAACACGCGGCCTCGCTGGGAAACTTTGTCCGCATCGACATGGAGGACTCGCCGCTGACGCAAGTCACGCTCGATATTGTCCGGCGCATTCACTCCAGGCCAGAGCTTCGCGGGGCCATCGGCGTCGTGATCCAGGCGTACCTCTATCGTTCGCAGGCCGATATCGAACAGCTCCTGGCCGATGACATCCGCGTACGGCTGTGCAAGGGCGCATACAAGGAGCCGCCGGAGGTGGCATTTCCGCGCAAGTCCGACGTGGACCGCAACTACGTTCGGCTCTCAAAGATGCTGCTGGACAGCCCCGTCTATCACGGGCTAGCGACGCATGACGAGCACATGATTGCTGCAGCCAAAACGTTCGCGCGCGAGAAGGGGATTGCGCCCAGCCGGTTCGAGTTCCAGATGCTGTACGGCGTGCGCCGCGACCTGCAGCGCGGGCTGGTGCGCGACGGCTACAACGTGCGCGTTTATGTCCCCTTCGGGCACGAGTGGTACCCGTACTTCATGCGGCGGCTGGCGGAGCGGCCGGCCAACGTGTTTTTCATCGCCAAGAACATGCTGAGGAAGTAGCTTTTCAGCCTTCAGCCGTCAGCTCCCCGGCTTTCCTCAGGCGGCCTGAGCTGGAGGCTGTTTCTGTGCGGCTGGCTGCTCCTTTGCCTGGTTTTGCTTCTGCGCTTGCTGGTAGTAGCGGGCGGTCTGGCAGTGGCGGAGAGCGTCGGCGGGAGTATTGCGGAGCTCCTCGTCGGTGGGCAGATCGGCACCCCGGTCCCTAAGTAATTTGAATAGTTCAGTTTGCGTCTCCCAATCGGGGAGCTTGGTGAGGGCGTAGAGGTTCTCTCAGTCATCGCAGGGGAGGGCATCGGCCTCGGGCTGGTTACCTTTGGGGGGTAGCCTGTTTTTTTGCTCCCATTTCTCGTCGGCCTGGGCCATCTTTGCCTGGGCTGCGGGGACGATGAGGTTGGCGAGCTTCCAGGCGGACATGGCGGTGTTGGCGATGGGTTCCGGTGGTCGCGAATCCCTTCCTAAATGCGAATGCCCACCGGTTTGGGGCGGGCATAATTCAACTCACGGATTCAGGTTAGCGCGGATGAAGGAAGAATGATGTGACGGCGGATACAGGAGAATGGCCGCGGCTGAAGCCGCGCCCTTATTACAAAGCCTTCTGCGACGAGTTTTTCCGCAGCCTGTGAAGGCCGCTGCTCCCTCCGTCCCGCTCGTCGCGATGAAACTGCGATGAAACGGGGCACACGCGGCTGCGAAGCCTCGAAGCTCCCTCCGCCCGCTCATTTTTCATAAGGGTATGAGCTCCTCGGACCCGGGCCAACGGGCGTGTACAATTGCGGCGTCCAGCCAACCACAATGGAAATCCTGGTGAAGGAGAAGACTATGGCGGCAGAGACTCAACAACTTGAGTCATTCGTTAAAGAATCGCTCGAGAGCGGCAAGACAAGGGAGGAAATTACGAAGGCGTTGGCAAGCGCAGGCTGGCCGGGGGCGCGGATCGCAAATGCGCTGGATGCTTTCGCTGACATTCCTTTTTCAATTCCCGTGCCCAAGCCAAGGCCCTCACTTACGGCGCGGGAAGCGTTCCTTTATCTGGTGATGTTCAGTACGCTGTATTTTGCAGTATGGAATCTGGGCAGTCTGCTCTTCATCTTTATCGATCGTGCGTATCCAGAAGGCAATGGCGGCTTCTATGCCGCTGAAATGCAACGCTGGTCTACCGCAGCGGTTATTATCGGATTTCCGGTTTTTCTGCTTTTGACGCGTTACGTCGGCAAACAGATCGAACTGAATCCTTTCAAGCGTCTCTCTCCGGCTCGGCGCTGGCTCACGTATCTGACACTTTTTCTTGCGTCCGCTGCATTGCTGGGCGACATTACGACCCTGATCTTCAATCTGCTGGGCGGCGATTTGACCATCCGTTTTGTGCTCAAGATTCTGGTGGTCGCGCTGATTGCCGGATCGTGTTTCACTTACTACCTTCTTGACCTGCGCAAGGAGGAGAAAGAGTGAATACGAAATCCTTTGGAAGGCTACTGGCCATTGCAGGAGCGATCGCAGCCGTGGCTGCTGTCTCTGTCTCAATCTATCTGAATCCGCCCTCGGCTGTTAAAGGACATGCGCTCGATCAAGAGCGCATGCAAGGTCTACAGCAGATAAATTCTGCGATCGAGGCCTACTACCGCCATCATCAAGTTCTTCCAGAACGGCTTGATGCGGTAGAGAGCAAGGATGGTCTTTCGGCGCGGCCGAACTGGAAGGACCCGGTTACACAACTGCCCTATGAATACGATGTGCTAAGCAAGACCGCGTACCAGCTCTGTGCAGATTTCTCCGCCGATTCCGAAAAGGAAGAAAACCCTTACGCTTTCTCGTTCCGCAAACACCACAAGGGGCGCGACTGCTTTCAAGAGGATGTGAACACAGGGGTGGTTCCCTAGCGCGCCAGGTTGAGTGCAGGCGTCAGGAGACGAGACGCTGGCGATTTAGCTTTACGCCGTCGAGGCGGCCGAGCAATGTGACCGCGATTTTGGCGGGGTCGAGGAGCCGTTCCGCCATTTGCTGCACCTGCTCGGCGTCTACTGCTTCGACGCGGGCGATGATTTCGTCGGCGGTGAAGAACTGGCCGAAGTAAATCTCCTGGCGGGCGAGGTTGGCCATGCGGGAGTTGGAACTTTCAAGGCCCATGAGGATGTTGCCCTTGAGCTGGTCCTTGGCGCGGGTCAGCTCTTCCGCGGGCAGGAGCTCGTCTCTGAGCTTGCGGAACTCGACGAGGATGAGGTCGATGCACTCGAGGGCCTTGCCGACGGAGGTGCCGGCGTAGACGCAGAGGGTTCCGGTGTCGCGGTAGGGGCTGAGATCGGAGAAGACGGAGTAGGCCATGCCACGATCTTCGCGGATGGTTTGGAAGAGGCGCGAGCTCATGCCGCCGCCGAGCACGGTATTGAGGATCAGCGTGGCATAGCGGTTTTCGTCGGTGATGGGCGGTGCGGGGACGCCGAGACAGATCTGCACCTGCTCGAGAGCTTTTTTGTTCTTGAGCAGGATGCGGGCGCTCGACTGCGGGGCGGGGAGCTCAGTGAGCGGCGGGCCCGCGGCAAGGTCAGAGAACTTTTCCTTGATGGCTTCCACGAAGGGGTCGTGCTCAAGGTCGCCGGCGGCGGAGAAGACCATGTTGCCGGCGTGGAAGCGGCCGGAGTGGTAATCGAGGAGCTTGCGCTGGTCGAGCCCTTTGACCGTGACCTTGGTGCCCAGAATCGGTTTTCCCAGCGGGTGATCCTTCCAGAAGCTTTGGGTGAACA